>JAFGQJ010000388.1 GCA_016935715.1 Spirochaetales bacterium | reverse complement strand
CTTGAGGTTCTCGCTGGTGCCTGCAATGGTGCCGGCGGGAAAAGCTCCGCTGACCTCGGCTTCACCGCCCTCGAGGAATTTGAAGAAACGCTTGGCATGCTCCTTCTCCTGGTTGGCCGTCTCTTCGAAAACCATGGAGATCTGAACGAGTCCTTCTTTGCGGGCCTGACTGGCGAAATAGGTGTACCTGTTTCGAGCCTGGGACTCACCGGCGAAGGCTGTGATCAGATTCTTCTCTGTTTGAGTGCCCTTCAGTGATTTCATTCTGGCTCTCCTTATAGTTAGGTTCTATACAGGGCGTGACACGCCCTCTTTATTCGGTTTCATTATTGCTGTCCCCGCCGGCACAGTCGGGACAAAGGCCGTAGTATTCCGGCCGGGCTCCCTGCACCCTTCGCTCCTTGACCCACGGATGGCTCGGATCCAAACGGGGGAGCTCGACCGGAAACGGGATATCCTCGATCCTGCCGCAGGCGCTGCAGCGGAAGTGGCAATGCCTTTCGACAACCGGGTCGTAGCGCTTCTGTCCCGATCTCGCGGCTAGGCGCCGGATTATTCCCTCGGCCACCATGAGCTCCAGGTTGCGATATACGGTGGCGAGGCTGATTCTCGGCATCCTCTCCCTGACCCGCAGGTAGACCTCGCCGGCGCCGGGATGATTCCTGCACAGACGGAGTTCCTCCAGGATCACGGTTCGCTGTTCGGTTTTTCTCAAAAGTAGTGACCTGTTGTCTTTATGATAAGGATTACTATTCTTAAATACTGAGACCGCTTTGTCAAGACGGACGCGGACGAATCGCGTAAAACAGCTTGTCCGCACCCGGAGTATTCACTATTATAAATCGAGAGGTTTCTATGAGAAAATCAATAATGTTTATTCTTGCCGGTTTGATCCTGTCTGCGTCTGCCGGCTTTGCGGCCAATGTCACCACCGAGGAAATTCTGCGGATCGGCCTTCAACCTCTGAAGGAGGGGACGGAAATGGTCGATTTCGAGCTTCAGGACCTGTCCGGATCGACCCGGCGATTGAGCGACTTCAAAGGCAAAGTGGTGTTCCTCAATTTCTGGGCGACCTGGTGCGGCCCCTGCCGCTTCGAAATGCCGTCCATGGAGAGGCTGTACAGGAGCCTCGAGTCCAAGGGGCTGGAGATCGTGGCGGTCAATCTCCAGGAGGATCGGAAGTCGGTGCAGCGCTTCGTGGACGAGCACGGTTTGAGTTTTACCGTCCTCCTGGACACCGCCGGACGGATCGGTGCTGCCTACGGCGCCCGCAGCATCCCCACCACCTACGTCGTGGATCGCGACGGGTTCGTCATCGCCGGAACGATCGGAACCCGGGAGTGGGACACGGAGGAGTACATCCGCTTCTTCGAGAAACTGCTGGCCGAGTAGCCGGGTATACCGCAGAACAAGGGCAATCCGCTTCCCAGACCTCTGCAACCCTGCCTCTACAGCTGCCGGATCTTCAGACATACGGGAGTCGGAACGGCGGTTACCTGGCCGGTCGGCTTCAGCGTGCCGTCCTGCGGATCGATCTCGAAGTGGACGATACTGTCGCTGTCCTGATTCGCGGCAAACAAGAACGTTCCGGCGGGATCGATGGTGAAATTCCGGGGAGTGTTCCCCCCGCTGGGCTCGTGGCCCACCAGGGTGAGCTCCCCGCTGGCGCCGTCGATTCGATAGACCACGATGCTGTCGTGACCCCGGTTCGATCCGTACAGGAATTTCCCGCAAGGATGAACGTGGATATCCGCACAGGTACTGGAATCCTCGAAACCCTCTGGAAGAGTGGGAACGGTTTGGAGGGCTTTCAAGGTGCCCCTCTCACGGTCGCAGCCCAGGCTCGTGATCGTCGAATCCAGCTCATTGATCAGGTACGCATAGTCGTGCAGCGGATGGAACACGAAGTGCCGCGGTCCGGCACCGGGCCGTGTTTCCACCCAGGGTTGCTCGTGGGCAGAGAGTCTTCCCCTCCGGGCATCGAAGCGGTAGATCATCAGCCTGTCCAGTCCCAGGTCGGGAACGTAGGCGAAGCGATTGGCAGCATCCAGGGTCACTGAGTGCGCGTGGGGGCCGCTCTGACGCACCAGGTCCGGGCCCGAGCCCGCGTGCCGCACGACGTCGGAAGCCTCCTCCAGGCCGCCGTCTTTGCGTATCGGGAGCACGGCAACGCTGCCGCTGCCGAAGTTGGCCACCAGGACGCAGCTGCCCGTCCGATCCACGGTGAGGTGGCAGGGATCGGTGCCGTGGGTCGCCACTTTGTTGATGAAGCGAAGGCGGCCGCTTTCCGGATCCAGCATGAAAGCGCTGATGGCACCAGTCGCTTCGCCCTCGTATTCCTTGAGCTCATTGACGGCATAGAGGAGATTGCGTTGCGGGTGGAAGCTCAGATAGGAGGGATTCAGAACCCCTTCCGCCGTGTCGTACGGCCGCCACGATCCGGTAGCAGGATCGATTTCGTAGATATGGATCCCCTTTCCCTTGCCGTGGAAGACCTGGCCCGTGCCGAAGCGTATTTTTTCCGTGTAGGTTCCGACGTAGACCAGCAGCTTTTTTTT
>JAFGQJ010000387.1 GCA_016935715.1 Spirochaetales bacterium | reverse complement strand
GCAAAGGCGAACTGCTGGTCCGCAACGGCGTACTCGGCGAACCCCCCATCGATGTGGTAGCCGGTGAATCTCGCCTGCCCGCAGAGGTTTTCCCGGCCGCTGGTGCAGTAGGCGCAGCGCTGACAGGTCCTGCCCAGCCAGGGTACGCCCACCCGTTGTCCGGTTTTGAACCGGGTGACGCCGGCCCCCGGCCGATCGACGGTTCCCACGATCTGGTGGCCCATCACGAGGGGCAGCTTGGGCCGGTTCAGCTCCCCGTCCAGGATGTGGAGGTCCGTCCGGCAGATGCCGCAGGCCTCGATTTTGATCAGGATCTGTCCCTCCGCCGGCGAGGGAATCGGAAGATCGGCCGGTTCCAGGGGCTGCTTCGCCTCGTTAAGTACCATGGCGCGCATGCGTGCAGCGTTCATTCTTCAAAGGTAGAGCCGCGCGGCCCGAACGGTCAAGGCTCCGCCCCGAGCTCCGGCTGCAGAGCCGCCGGGTCGATGCGGGAGAGGATGAGCAGGCTCAGCGCGGACAGCGCAGCCATGGACAGAAACACGATCCGGTACGATCCTTCCCCCATGAATGACAGGCGGTCCAGGACGGCTCCCGCGAGCAGCGGGAGACCTGCGCTCAGCGGCAGGGTGAACAGCGGCGCCACGGCGAAGTAGTGGGTTGCATCCTCCTGGCCGGAGAGGCGTTTTACGGCGGGGGGGTACGCCAGGCTCCGGGTCGACCGGGATGCCCCGAACAGAAAGCTGGCCAGGAAGAAGGCCCACGGCTTGCAGATGAAGCAGATCAGCGGCACGGCCAGGGCAGCAAGGGTCTTGGTAAGCCAGTACTTGTTTTTCAGGCTCAGCAGCTGAAACCAGCCCAGCAGCACGTTGGCCGCGATTCCGCCCATGTAGGTGAAGGCCACGAACAGGCCCGAGGCCAGGGCCGGATCGATGCCGCAGTGCTCGGTCGCGTAGTTGGCGTAGAAGGAGATGATCCCGATCAGGGAGAAGAACTCCAGCTCGGTACCCAGAAACAGGAGGAAGTTGCGGTTGTGCAGAACCGAACCGAAACCCTGAAACAGCCTGGATCGTCGGGCAGGCGCGGATTTCCCGTCGGAGACCGGCTGTTCCCGGGTAAGAAGGAAGAAGAAGCTGCCTCCGAAAAAGAGCAGACCCACGCAGGTGAAGATCATGCTGGCGCCTGCCGCGGAGAAGGAGTATTTCTCCACGATCCTGAGAACGAGATAGCTGCTGATGAGCTTGGCCACGCTCTGGCTGAACCACATCACGGACAGCGCGGAAATGGAGCGCCGGGGGATGAAGATCTTGACCAGGTAGTTCTGCCAGATCGGGAGGATGAAGCCGACGCCTACCGAAAACAGGGCGTAGCAGCAGAAGAACACCAGCAGGATCGAGGAGGTAAATCCCGTTGCGGCCAGCAGGACCCCGAAGACGAGGATCGGAAGCGCTGCCGCGATGTGCACGGCGATGACCGCGGGACGTTTGCGCTCGATGTGGCCGGTCAGGGTACCGGCGAAGAGGGCGAAAACAGCCGCCCCGCCGGAGAACAGCGTGGGGATCAGCCCGATGAGGAAGTTGCTCGCGCCCAGGTTGCGAAGAAAAAGCTGGAGGAAGGCGGATTCGACCACCACGGGCATCCCCAGGCCCCAGCAGAACTCCACCGAAGATATGCCTATGGTGTTGCGTCGGAAGTATTGGTCCATTTCGCTGCTGCTACTGATCGAGGGCGGAGATGACGGAATCCCAGAAATCCACCTCGCCGAGCCTGCCGCCCAGGTGTTCCCGGATCCGGGCCCGCACCGTGTCCGGGAACTGCTCCCAGTAGTCTGTCTGCCAGTTCTTCGGGAGCCTGTCCCTCTCCGCCGGGGAGAGGGTGCCTCGCCTCGCAGAAACGTACTGGCTGATCATGGTTATGAGCACATCCGGGGCGATGCCGCCCGCTTCCTGCTCCGGACCCGGCTGCTCGCTCCGGTCCGACGCTTCCCGGGCCCGGGCCGAAGAGGGCAGCCACTGGTCCAGGAGCACTTCCAGCTCTCTGTCGCTGATATTCGGTTCCTTCTGGCGGATCAAATCGGTGACGATCTGCCGTGAAATGGAGTGCACATCCAGCATCCCTCCCAGCTGCTGATTGACCTTCCGGGCCACGTTCTCCGCCATGCCTCGGGGGCTGATCCCCCCCAGTCCTTTCCCGGGGCTCCGGCGCCGCTTCAGCGCCTCGGCAATGATCTCGAGCTGCTCCGAGCTGGCCCTGTTGAGAATGAATTCCACCGCACTGTAGAGAGGATCTTCCGAGCTCATACGGCTGCGATCAGTATGCATCGAAACCGCCGGGGAATTCCATAGCGGTTCCGACGGTTTCCGACGGTTTCTCCGCGTCCGGTATTCCTGGATGGAAACGGGAATATCCTTTAGTATACGTTGGAGGAGGAGAGACATGCCGGAACAATCTGGAGCCTACGAGGACCTGGAGAGCATCTTCCGTGCCGGGGTGCAGCGGGTCGATCCCAGACAGCTGGTCAAAGCCGGCGTCCGCCTGGAGGGGGACCGGCTCGTGGTTCGGGCGGAATCCGCCTCTCTCACCCTGGACCTGAGGGATTTCCGGCGGATCCTCGTCCTGGGAGCCGGCAAGGCGTCGGCGGCCATGGCGGCCGGGATCGAGCAGGTTCTGGGCGAGCGGATCGACGAAGGGGTGGTCGTGGTCAAGTACGGACACACCGAGGAGCTGCGGCGGATCCGGCTGATCGAATCCGGGCATCCGCTTCCCGATGAACAGGGTGTCCGGGGAGCGGAAGCCGTGGCGGAGCTGGCCCGCGGGGCGGATGAGCGGACCCTGGTGATCAATCTCATCTCCGGCGGCGGCTCTGCCATCCTGCCCGCCCCGTACAGCGGAGAGGAAGGGCGGCTCGGCATCACCCTGGAGGAAAAACAGCGCGCCACCCAGGTGCTGCTGGCCTGCGGGGCCACGATCCAGGAGTTCAACTGCATCCGCAAGCACATCTCGAATCTGAAGGGGGGACGGCTGGCGAAGCTGCTGCACCCGGCCCGCTCCGTGAATCTGATTCTCTCCGACGTGGTGGGGGATCGCCTGGACACGATCGCCTCCGGTCTGACCGTGGCCGATGAGACGACCTACGCCCAGGCGCAGGCCATCGTGCAGCGGTACCGGATCGCGGACCGGCTCCCGCCCCGGGTAACGGAGCTCCTGCGCCGGGGAGCCGCGGGGGAATTTCCGGAAACGCCCAAACCGGGAGATCCGGTGTTCGCCGGGGTGACCAACATCCTCCTGGGCACCAACTACACGGCTCTCAAGGCCGCCGAAGGCAGGGCGCGGCAGCTGGGCTACTGCCCAGCAGTGCTTTCCTCCCGCATCGTGGGGGAGGCCAGGGAGGTGGCCAAGGTCCTGGCCGCCGTCGCTCTGGACAGACAGGCCTTCGACCTGCCGGTGAAAAAACCGGCCTGCCTGCTCTGCGGCGGAGAGACGACCGTGACGATCCTGGGCGACGGGCTGGGCGGCCGTAACCAGGAGCTGGCACTGTCGTTTCTGCGGGAGATCGACGCCGCGGGCGATGCCGGGGCGGGGATCTACTTTCTCTCCGGGGCTACCGACGGGAACGACGGACCGACCGATGCGGCCGGGGCCTTCGCTTCGACGCAGCTGGCCGAGCGGGCGCGAAGCCGGGATCTTTCGATCGAAAGCTACCTCGGGCGCAGCGATTCCTACCATTTCTACGAGTCGATCGACGGGCTGCTCAAGACCGGACCCACGAATACGAATGTCTGCGATCTGCAGATCTGCCTGATCTTCTAGCCGGCCGGCGCCGCGATGACGGGTCCGCGTCGGCTTCCCCGGCATTGTTTCCGCAGCAAAAAAAATAGCGGCGAAGGGATTTGAACCCCTGACCCAGCGGATATGAGCCGCTTGCTCTACCAACTGAGCTACGCCGCCATCCAAGAGCGAGTCCTGAACTCCAGAAATATACCAACGCCGCTTTCCCCTGTCAACCAACCGGTTTTGCCGAAAGCTTGACCCACGGCGTATATTGACTCTACAATCCAGGCGGATGATACACTCGACCGAGCTCACCACCCGTACGTACGAATGCGACAGTTACGGACACATCAACAACGCCATCTATCTCAACTACCTCGAATACGCCCGTATCCAGTTTCTGAACGATCTCCCGATATCCTACGACGAGCTGCGCCGCAAGGGAATCGGCTTCGTGGTAACCCGCATCTGCATCGACTACAGGCTGCAGGTCGGCAGCGGCGAGCGACTGAGGATCGACACGTGGACGCTGCGCAAGCAGAAGGTGCGGGTCGTGTTCCGGCAGAACATCTACCGGGGTAGGGATCTGGTGGCGGAGGCCGAGGTAACCTGGGCCTGCATCAATGAGCAGGGAAAACCCGTGCGTATCCCCGCGGAGCTGGACACGGCGGCGCTGGAGCCGGAGGGACGGCCGTGAAGATCAGCCAGCGTCTGCAGAACTACATATCCCAGTCGCTTTCCCAGTCCATGGACGTTGCCCTCATGGAACGCCTGGCGGCCCGGGTGATCAACGGCTACGATCTGTACGAGCAGACCGGTTTCCCTGCCAATATCCCGATCCCCCAGGTCGATGCCGCCCGTCAGATTGCAGCGGACCTGGCGCGCAGCGGCCATATCCATCGCTTCGCCGAGCTGCTCATCGAAGTCGATCGAACCGGAGTCATGGGCCGGCCGGTATCCATACGTCTGCTTCCCCAGATCGTCAAGGAGCTGGAAGTGCTGGGATACAGGTTCAAAGACGGCGAGGGGATTTTCGTCGAAGCGGGGGGGCGGGGACGGACCAAAGGATGGGGTGTGCTGCGGGAGGGGCAGCTGTACGAATTGAGCTTCCTGCGCGTGGACATCGTGGGGAACACGGCACTGGTGCGCAGGTACTCCAGGCGCATCGTCATCCAGGTGTACAACGAGGTAAGGCGCCTGTTCACCAACATCGTGGAGAAGCGGGACGGCCGCCTGTGGCAGTGGGAGGGCGACGGCGGGGTAGCCGCCTTCTACTACGGAAACAAGAACATACAGGCGGCCCTTTCGGGCATGGAGATGCTGCTGGAGCTGTTCATGTACAATCTGTTTCAATGCCCCTTCTCAAAGCCGGTGCAGGTTCGACTGGCCGTGCACACCGGACCCTGCCCCTTCCACCAGGACTTCCAGAGGATCCGCAGCGACACTCTGAGAAGGCTCGAGGTGATCGAATCCGAGTTTGCCGAAACCGACAGCCTGGTGATCACCCCGGGCGTGTATTCGGATATGGGCAACAAATTGGACAGCTTTTTCAAGGCCCTCCGGGTTTCCCGCCACAATCTGCTGTACCAGTACAAGCTGAGGTGGGAGTGAGGCGGTGAATATCCTGGTCTTCTCCGACAGCAGAAAATTGCTGGAAAAAATGAAGCTGCGCAGGCGGAAGGGGGTGGTGGAGGAGGTGCGCTGCGCGGCTTTCCAGGAGTTCACGGCCCGGCTGAAGGCGGTGGACACGCCCACGCTGTGCTACCTGGATATCTCGGCGGTGGAGACGGACAAGATAGCCGGCTACCTGCGGAGGCTGAGGAAAAAGGAGAACGTCTTCTACGGGATCGTCGATCCAACCGGGAAGATCGGTGATGTGGGCCGCCTGTTTCACGACGGCGCGGTGGATTATCTCAATCGCCAGGTTCTGGAGAACGGCTCGGGTATGAGCAGGCTGAAGCCCATCCTGGATTACCTCCGAGGTACCCAGCCGGTGATCCTGGACAGAATGGCCGCATCAGCCAGCCAGAGAAGGGGAGCTCCATACAGACCTTCGGGAAGCGATTGGGCTTCCGTGGAACCGGGGCGGGAGTATACATTTTCCATGATGTTCATCGAGCTCGACGGCAAGGACCAGATGGAGAGAAGCTTCGGCACCGAAAATCTGTCCATCGCCCTCTCTTCGTTTCGAGCCTACATAGACGGATTCGTGAGAAAGTTCGGCGGACGCCTCTGGATGTGGTTCAGCTTCGGGGGGATCGTCCTGTTTCCCTTCGACGCGAAATCCTGCCCGGCGTTGACCTGCGGATTCCGATTGATGCTGTTCAGACGCCTTTACGATATCGAGGGCTCCCACTTCCCGCACTTCCTGTCCGTCCGGCTGGCCCTGCAGATCGGGAACACCCCTTACACAAGGGAGAACATCGGGCACATCGTTTCCGACAGCCTGAACTCCATCTTTCACCTGGGCCAGCAGTATGTCCAGCCGGGAAATTTCTGCGTGACCGAAGAGGTCCTGCAATTCGGGCAACCGGCGCTGCGGGACTACTTCGTGCCCGCGGGCACCTTCGAGGGCAGAAAGATCCTGCGGATGCGTCTTCCCATACATCGGTATACGCGACAGTCGTTCTGAAGGCACCACCATGTCGGTAAGAAGCCTTGTGCGGTTCAAACAGCGTTTCCTCCTGCTGTTTTGCGCCGCGGTGATCTTCAGCGCCGTCTCCTCCGTGTACTTCGTGCGTTACCTGTTCAAACCGAACACCGGCCTGGTGGTGAACTACCCGGAGGTCGTCAACCGCGACGGGCGGGTGATCTTTGCACCGAAAACTCCGTTTTCACCGGCGGTGTCCTCGGGACTGCGTCCGGACATCGATCGGATAGTTGCCATAGACGGCCGTCCGATCCGCAGCGT
>JAFGQJ010000079.1 GCA_016935715.1 Spirochaetales bacterium | reverse complement strand
TGACCGTTCCTCCCAGCCTGCTGTTCAACAGGAGTATAGCAGCTACGCAACCGGCGCCACAAGAGCAGATCCGTTTCGTTTCCGCCGCCTCGATGAGGGACTGCCAATCCCCGCTGTTGATCCAGCCGATGACCTGGGCGGCTTGTTTCTGGCTGGTTTTTTCGTCCGTGTTGCAGGTCATGTTGGCGGTGACCACGAAAAGGGTCGAAGCGATCCTTTCCTCGTACAGGGCCCACAGGGCATCGGTCACAAGCTTCACCAGGGACCGGGAGGGTCTGCCGAGGAGGATAGGGACGATGGAGGCTCGGGGAAACAGGTGCTGAACGAAGGGAAGCTGGGCTTCCAGGCAGTGTTCCTCCAGGTGGGGGATGTCGTCCACCCGGAAGACGGTCGAGACGGCCGCCAGGTTCTCCAGGTCCCTCTCCCCGACGGCACTGGCTCCCAGAGGTGTCTGGAAAACCTGGGATCGGGGCAGAAGCACCGCCTCTTCCGGTTCTCTGTGCACCGGGCCGAGCAGCACCACGGTATCGACATCTCGATCCGCAGCAGCCCTGTACGCGGGCGCTGCTATCGAACCGCAATAGTCCATGGCGGCGTGGGGCACGATGATGCTGTGCAGATTCCCGGCCGGGGCGGTGTCCGTGTGGTTGAGCAGATCGTGCAGCCGGGTGGACAGAGCGCCTTTTTCGGCCGGATAGAAAATCCCCTCGATCGTCGATGGTCGAACCGTCTTGCCGTTTTCGGAATGGCCGTTCATACAACTAGAAGTATTATCGATTCAGCCGAGGAAATCAATAAAAGCTGCTGCCCTGCAGGCGCCGGACCCGGCCCGGGTCGAGCTTCACGTGAAGGTTCTTCTCCTGGGTAGGTACGACCAGGCCGGCTTTGGAATCCTTTACCCGTTTCAGATACTTGACCCGTGTGTAGAACACGTCCCCCTGAGCGGACTGCCTGGCTTTGCTGTACTGGAGGGCCAGGTTTGCCGCGTCCAGCAGGGTCTCGAGGGGAATGCTCTTGCCCGGGATCGAACGGATGAACACGTACCCGCCTGGATAATCCCTGGCGTGCAGCCAGGTGTCGTTGCCGCGCACGTGGCGTCTCAGCAGGGCCTCGTTTTCCCGGGCGTTTCTGCCCACCAGGATGGTGAAGCGGCCGGAGGTGAAGGACAGGCCCGGCAGGCTGTCCTCGCCGGCCTGCCGGCGTTTCCTCTTCGTGCCGCGCAGCACCTGCCGCAGTCCCTCCGCGTCCACCTGGTCGTGCTCGATCGCTTGGATCCGCTCGCGGACGGCTTCGAGCTGCCGCCGCTGCACCTGCCGGTCCTGCTCCAGGCTCTCCGCCCCTGTCCTGGCTTTGCGGTAGCGCCGGTAGTAGCGCTCCGCGTTCTGCGCGGGAGAGACTGAAGGATCCAGCTCGATGTCCCACGTCTTGTCCGGGTCGTCGCTGTCCGCCACGGTGAGCCACCGATCCCCTTTTTTCAGGGTGTGTATGTTGGACAGAATGAGATCACCCCATTTCTTGTTGTTTTCGAGCTCCCGGTACTGATCGCTGCGCTTGTCGAGGTTCTGGAGCGAGGCCAGCAAACGGTTCTCCTCCCTGCGCAGGCGGTTGAGCGCGCTGCTGCTCAAGCCCGCCAGCTCCCGCTCCCCCTCCAGGTCGAGGTAGTATCGCTCCACGCGCTCGTTGAAGCTCCCCGGGGCGGGAAAGTCCCGAATCGAAAAACGATCTTCCGCTCCGGCGGAAGCGGAGCGTCCCGCGGCAATATCCTGCTCCGGGCTGTACGTCCCTCCGGAGACCTCGCCGCGCTTCGGCCGGCGGTACAGGGCATCGAGGATCGTTCCGTCGGGGGTGGTCACGATCATATTCGCCGCCGCGGCCCACAGCCGGCACCAGAGCAGCACCGGGGTATCCGCTTTTTTCACCTCGATGCGGACGATGCGCTGCTGTCCTATCTGCCGGGCGGAAACGATCCGTCCTCCCCGGATGCGGGCGCGCAGAAACGACACGAAGCGCTGGGCTTTGGCCGGTTTCACCGGCCTGCGCGAAGGGGACAGCAGGTGGAGGCGGCAGGTGGGGTTGGCGAAGGAGAACAGCACGCGGAAGGCGCGGCCCGGCCTGTAGAGCTCGAGAACCAGCTGCGGAAGCCTCGGCTGATACACGTCCCGGATCAGCGAATTCCCGAAGGGGATCTCCTCCAGGATCGCGTCGATCTCCCGCCAGTTCAGAGACAAGGGCCGGCTCTCACCCCGTCGCCTCGAGAAACAGGCGGGCGTCTTCTGGGGAGTAGAACACGAGGTAAACGGTTTGCGGCACCCTGGAGGAGGCCAGGAAATCCCGGACCGCGGCGTAGGCGACCCGGGCTGCCTGGTCCTTGGGGTAGTGGTAGACGCCGGTGGAGATCGCCGGGAAGGCCACGTCTTTCACGGAGAGATCGGCCGCCTCCTCCAGGCATCTTCGGTAGCAGCTGGCCAGCTTCTGCGCTTCTCCCGAGCCTCCGCCGTGCCAGACCGGGCCGACGGTGTGGATCACGTAGCGGGCGGGCAGATCTCCCCCCGTCGTTGCAACCGCCTCCCCGGCGGGAAGCCCGTCCGGAAAGCGGGTGCGGCGTATCTGCCTGCATTCCTCCAGGATCGCAGGGCCGCCGGCCCGATGGATGGCCCCGTCCACGCCTCCGCCGCCCATCAGGGATGAGTTGGCGGCGTTTACGATCGCCCCGGTATTCATGCGGGTGATATCCCCGGTGGTAACCACCAGTCTTCCCTTCAGCAGTTTCGTCCCTTCCATGTCCGTGCTACCTCACTGCAAGGATACCCGTTATCACGGCGGCGCACAACAGGAGGAGATTCACGGCCGGCAGTATCCAGGGGACCTGCCGGCGCTTTTTCAGCGCCACCCGGGTGAAGTAGGCGACGGGGATGGCGGCCAGAGGCGCCAGCCCCAGCAGGAGATGGAGCAGGGAGTGCGGCGGAGCTCCGACTGCTCTCAGGAGCAATCCGCTCAAGACCGCAGCCGGCAGAAGCGCCTGGGACAGGCCGCGGGCCAGATGATCGGCTTTTCCCGGTTTGAAGCTTCCCGCTTCGATGGCCAGCCCGCGAAAGAAGAACAGGGCGTGGGCGGCGAGGAGCACGGCGGCACAGGCGACGTGGAGGATTGTGAGAGCGCTCTGCATCGGGTCTTCTCTCCGTCGAGCCCTCTACAGCCAGAAGCTGACCTTCAGGCAGGGCCCGGCGAAGAGGCTGTCCCTGTCCACAAAGCGGCTGCGGTTGTACCCCACTCCTACGGAGAAGCGCCACAGAGCCAGGTTCAGGGTGGCGGTCAGGTGCCTGAACTGGGCCGCCTCGCTCAGGGCGGCGGCCAGGATGTAGATGTCCGCATACAGGTTGGCGGGCAGAAAAATCCGGGAGCTGAGCCCCGCGCAGAACGTGGCGGTATCGGTGGTGGTTACGATGTATCCGCCGCAGAAGCCGCTCAAGGCGAAATTACCCAGCAGCAGCGACAGGCCTCCGTTGAACGCCACGGTCGAAAGGGTCGTGGAGCCGGAGAAGATCGTCTGATTGAACACGTTGAAGTGCACGGCGGCCAGCTGGAGGGTCAGGAGGTTGATGTTCCCCCAGGTGCCGTCCAGGTGGTTGGCCAGGTCCGCGCTGGCCTGAAGAGACACGAATTTCCGGTTGCTGAAATCCAGATAGGACAAGGTGCTGAAGCGGTAGTCGGCCGGCTCGGCGTAGGGATAGTCGGAGAAGCGAACCGAGGCGCAGTACCCCCAGAAGATCTCACCCAACAGGTCCATGAAGAAATCGAACAGGGTATACGAGTCCTCCTCGTCCCGTTTACAGCCGGACTTCTTCTTCCCCTGCGCTGCTTCTTCCTCCTCCTCGATCTTTTTGATCGCCTCCTCGATCTTCTCCTCCCCGTCGCTGTCCTGATCCTGGGCTGCGATCGCGGAGAGGGGAACGATCAGCAGAAGAACGATCCACAGCGGCAGCACGATCCGCGAAAGCCTCATACTCCAAGTATAGCACCTCGCGAACCAGACCTCCAAGGTAAAATGAGCCGGTGACCAGCAGGGGCCGCTCGGTCCCGGCCAGGCTCCGGGCCTGCTCGAGCGCCCGTTTCGTGTCCGGTATCAGGAGGGGGTTCGCATTCCATCGCCGGAATGCTTCGTATACCTCCGCGGCGTTGCTCTCCCGGAATGTCCCGGGGGTGGTGACCACGATATCGCGGAACGCGGGAGCCAGGATCTCCGCCATCTCGCTGATCCTCTTGCCCGCCGCGGCGGCGAACAGCAGCACGCCCCGGCTTCCGAACAGCCGCCTGAAGGTGTCGAGCACAGCCTGCACCGAACGGGGCGTGTGCGCTCCGTCGATCACCACGACCGGATCGCGCTGCAGGATCTCCATCCGGGCCGGAAGGCGGGCTGCGGCGAAGCCCCGTGCCAGCGACGGCAGCACCTGCGGCAGGCACTCCTGCACGGCCAGATGCACCAGGGCGGCGTTCTCGGCCTGGGGGGAACCGATCAGGGCCAGTCGGTAGCGGACCTCTGCGCCCCCCTCCAGGGTGAAGCGGACCTCGGTCCCATCCGTCGTGAAATGGGTCCGGAAAGAACGCAGCCGCTCGTCCAGGAACTCGATGGCACAGCCGGTCCGGGCGGCGGCAAGCTTCAGCTCGGTGCGGACCTCCTCCCGCTGGGGCGCGGAGAAGACCGGCTTGCCCGCCTTGAAGATCCCGGCCTTCTCCCGGGCGATGGCCTGCAGGCTGTCCCCCAGCACCTCGGTGTGCTCCAGCTCGATCGGGGTGATCAGGCACAGCTCGGGATCGACCAGGTTGGTGGCATCCAGCCGGCCGCCGATGCCCGTCTCCACCACGACGTACTCGCAGCTCGTCTCGCGGAAGTAGCAGAAGGCCAGCAGGGTCAGCAGCTCAAAGGTGTTGGGGGGTCCCATGCTCCCGACCGTTTTCTCCGGCAGCCGTTCCACGGCGGCCCGGATCCGCTCGGCCAGCTCGAGAACCTTGGGCACGTCGGGGGGGCTGCCGAGCACCTCCATGCGCTCCATGTAGCTCGTCACGTGGGGGGAGGTGTACAGTCCCGTTCGCACGCCGGCGGCCCGCAGTCCGTGGGCCAGCAGGGTCGCGGTGGAGCCCTTGCCCTTGGTGCCGGCGATGTGGATCGTCCGGTAGGCGAGCTGGGGCTGCCCGAATCGCTGCAGAAGCGGCCGCATCCTGTCCAGGCGGTAGCTGCGGGAGGAGAACAGGGATCCGGATTTTTCCAGATTGGTGAAGGACTCGATGTAGCGGAATACCTCCTCCAGGGTGCCGAAGGCCATGTTCGTTCCGATCCCTCAGGCCCGCAGGAACATGTGGTCGGAGCTCTGCGTACCGGCGTCGGGGCGGAAGTTGAGACGGCTCCACTCGAAGTAGTAGCGCGGATGCTCGGAGTCCAGATTGTTGTCCAGGCTGAACTGGCAGATCGAACAGTTCTCCACCGGGACCAGGGGCATCCAGCTGCGCTGGTCGAAGGTGGCCTTGATGATCCACTGCATGACTCCCGAGTGGGTTACGCACAGCAGGTTGCTCATCCCGCCTTCGAACAGGGCCCCCAGCTCTTTCCACAGGCTCTGCGCCCGGCCGAGCAGCCCCGCGATCCTCTCGGCCCCGGGCACTCCCTCCCAGCTGGAGCGCTGGAAGCTCCGCCACTCCTGCGGATGCCGACGCCGGATCTGCTCCACGGTCAGGCCGGTGAAGATCCCCGTGTCCAGCTCGTTGAGGTCTTCCCGGCTCTGCACGTCGTTCCTGCCGAGCGCCCGGCCCACGATCCGGGCGGTCTGGAGGGCGCGTTGCAGCGGAGAGGAGAGGACGGCATCGATCTTCCTGTCGATGAACCAGCTGGCGATCTCCTCGGACTGCCGCACACCCTCCTCCGAGAGCGTCAGATCGCGCCGCCCCTGGATGATGCGGGCGCTGTTGCCCCGGCTTTCGCCGTGGCGCAGGAAGTACACGTTGAGCCGGCCGTTCAGGGTTTTGAAAAACTGCTCCATTCGACAATCGCTCGTCTGGATGGTACTGTACCCGATTCTCGTTGGAGGCACAATCGAGGCTGCCCGCTGATCGCGCTAACTCCCCCCTGCCCGGCCGCCGATAATTTTAATAGCCATGATTTACCTGATTTATGAGAAGACAGACCTGATCGCCGAAACCGACAGCCTGAAGTTCGTCAAAGAGGTGGTCAAGACCCGCCCGGACTGCCTGATCAAGGAGATCGGTTCGGGAAAGGTCTACAAACCCAGGCTGATCCGCAAGAGCTGAGCCGGCGGCCCTCCCCACACTCGCATGATCTGTATCGTAGGCGCCCTGGCCGTCGATGTGCTCGTCCACCGGGACCGCTTCCTGAGAGGCACCTCCAATCCCTCCGAGATCCGTTTCTCCCCTGGGGGCGTCGGCTACCGCATCTATTCCCACCTCGGGACCCAGAAGATGCTGTTCACGGCGCTGGGCTCCGACATGTTCGGCAGGTGGCTGATCGAGAACATGGACCAGCCCCAATGGGTGAACCCGATCTTTCTCGACGGCTACAGGACCGCCTGCTACTGTGCCCTGATGCAGTCGGGGGAGCTGTTCTACGCAGCCGCGGACATGTCGGTCGTGCAGGAGGGATTGAGCTGGCCGCGGCTGCGCGCCCGCCTGCCCGAGCTGGGACCGGGGGATTTCCTGGTTCTGGAGGCGAATCTCTCTCCCGAGCTGGTCCGCAGCCTGATCCACCAGCTGGGATCGAAAACCCGGGTGGTGTTCGAGAGCGTTTCGGTGGAGAAGCTCCGGCGCCACGCCGGAGTGTTGAAGAATCTCTACCTGCTGTCCGGAAACGAGGCTGAGCTCCGGGAGCTGGGCCGATGGTTCGCCGAGGGACGGCAGCAGGCGGGGCAGGGGGCGCCGGGGGAGCATCAGGGGCGGGCGGAGCCCGGACGGCCAGGGAGCTGGGTGCAGGAGCTGCTGGAGCAGAGAAGGATCGACCAGCTCCTGGTGACCCGGGGCAGGAGGGGAGTGCGTCTGTACCGGCGGGAGCCCGCCGCTGGAGCGCTGGAAATCCCTCCCGGAAGGATCCTCGAGACGGCGGACTCGACCGGAGCCGGGGACCTGCTGTTGAGCGCCTACCTGGAAGCCCTCGACCGTGAGGAGGACACGGAGGCCGCACTGCGGCTGGCCGTCGGGACGGTGGAACGGAGCATCGAAGAGGGATCCCTGTGAAAGAGTATCTCCATGTCCGCAGTGATGTTGCCGAGGCCCTGCGGCTGCAGCGGCCGGTCATCGTACTGGAATCCACCATCATCGCCCACGGACTGCCCCGACCGCAGAACGTGACAGTCGCCCTGCAAGCAGAGGAGGAGGCCCGCAGCCTGGGGGCGGTTCCCGCCACCGTGGGGATCCTGGAGGGCAGGATCGTGATAGGCCTCGATCCCGGGCAGATCGAACGCCTGGGCACCGAGGAAGGGGTGCTCAAGGTATCCCGGCGGGATTTCGCCTACGCCCTGGCCGGCGGACGGACCGGGGCCACCACGGTCTGCGGCACCATGATGGTCGCCCGCCTGGCCGGAATCCGGGTGTTCGCCACCGGCGGGATCGGCGGCGTGCACAGGGGGGCGGAGCGGAGCCTGGACATCTCGGCGGACCTGCTCGAGCTGGCCCGCACGCCGGTGATCGTGGTGTCCGCCGGCGCCAAGGCCATCCTGGATCTGTCCGGAACCCTCGAGTTCCTGGAGACTCGCGGCGTGCCGGTGATCGGCTACCGCACCGATCGCTTTCCCGCCTTCTACAGCGCCGACAGCGGGCTGCCCCTTGACCTGGTCGCAGACAGCCCCGAGCAGGTCGCAGCGGTCTACCGGGTCCAGCGCTCCCTCGGCCTGGAGCAGGGGCTGCTGGTGGCCAACCCCGTGCCGAAGGAACACGAGATTCCCCGGGCGACCATGGAAGGGTATATCGGCACCGCCCTGGCCGAGCTGGAACGGGCGGGGGTGAGGGGCAAGCAGGTCACGCCCTTCCTCCTGTCCAAAGTGCTGGAGCTGTCCGGCGGCAGGTCCCTGGATAGCAACATCGCGCTGCTGCTCAACAACGTTCGCCTGGCCTGCCGGATCGCCGCGGCCCTGGCCTGAATCCTTCGAGTATTCCACCCAATAGTGATTGCTTGACCGGTTGGAGCGCGGGGAGTTCCGCAACCGCCTGGCCGTGATGGAGTTCGAAAACGCGTCCCAGCTGGCCCGCTAGCGGGACCTGGGCGCTACGCTTCGGCCCCGCCTTTGCCGCCTACCACGACGAGGCGGGAGGGAATTTCGTGACTTTCCGGCGGGACATCTCCCTGACCGGGGCGGTGCTCAAGGCCGGGATGCGCTACAGCTTCTAATATCCCAGTACCCGGTGAATCCCGGGGACTCTCCTAAACGCCAGGGTCAGCGCCCAGGGCAGGCAAACACCGCTGACCGACAGAATGATCCACTTCAAGGCGGGATGCACGGGCAGGGGCTGCATGGCGATCGCGAGAGGGATGATCACCGTCGCGTGCAACAGGTAGATGCCGAAGGAGGCACCGGCATAGGATGCGCCTGCTCCGCTCGCCGGCCAGCGCCTGCGGGCAAAGAGCACCAGGGTGGCGATGAACAGGGACGTGCCCGCCGCCGCTTCCCACAGGGCGTAGGCAGCGGCCTGCCAGGTCATCCCGCCCAGGAAGGGCCTGCCCTCGTTGCTCAGGGCGCCGCCGAGGATCATGAACGGGAGGTAGAGGACCATTCCGGTCACGGCGATCGGCAGCCAGGGAGCAAGACGCAGCTCCGCGATCCTGTCCAGCCATCTCTCCTCCCCCGCCTTGATGCCGGCGGCGAACAGGATGACGTACATGGGGAAGAAGCCGAGCTGGAGGTTGTGGAAGGTCCAGCCGATTGGAAAGACCAGCCGGACGGCGAAACCGAGAGCGCCTGCAACCATCATATAGGCGACAATCATGCCACGGTAAGGGAGGCCGGGAGCGAACAGCTTCCGCCCCGGAGATTTGCGGACAAGCTTTGTAAGCAGGTAGACCATTGTGAACAGGAAAAGGGCTTCGATGAACCACAGCGGTCCGGAGTTGCAGTCGTCGAAATACGAACCCAAGCCGAAGGGTTCCCCCTCTCCCCAGTCGCCCAGAGCGACCAGGACGGGCATGATCAGGAAATAGTACAGCAGGTAGGGAATGCCCAGCTTGACGAGCCGGTCGAGGAGAAAGCGGCCCGGCCCCTTGTTGGCCAGTGAACGGGGCAGGAAGCAGGCGGAGATGAAGAAGAAGGCTCCCAATACGAAGGACTGGGACAGGGAAGTGATGGTCGTGGCGAGGACCTTCAGCCAGAGCACATCGTGGGTTTCCACGAAGTCCCAGCCGCCTATGCCGCCGTAGGTAACGCCCGTGTGAATGAGCACCACCAGGGTTGCCAGCAGTCCCTTGTACCGCGAGATGAACTCCACGCGGCCGGAAGCCGGTGCGGCGGCAGGTATCGTGGACTGGCAGGTCGATCTCGATCCGCCTCGACGGGACAGCGCCCCCAGCCCGGCTCCATTCCTTGCTTGCGGGTGCAGCACTGCTTCGTTCGTTTCATCGTCTCCCTCGTCCTCTTGACACGGCGGATCGAGTCCGCCAGCTCGTCCATGGTGATTCCCTTTTCCACGAACGCATCCACGCCGGCCGCGAAAGCCTGATGCCGCGCGGTCTGGCTGCCGTGCATGGTGAGCATCAGCACTCCGATCCGCGGATTGCTGCCCTTGATGTTCCTGGTTGCTGCGGTCCCGTCCAGCTCGGACATGCTCATGTCCATCAGCACCACGTCGGGTTTGAGCTCGGCTGCCAGCCGGATCGCCTCCGCACCATCGGAGGCCTCTCCCAGCACTTCGAAGTCATCGATCAGCCCCAGGATCGTGCCGAGGCTTTGGCGGACGTTTTTATGATCGTCTACGATCAGAATCTTGGTTGTTTCCATTCCTGGCTCCTTCTCTCAGGTTTCCCAACCTGTCTTTGCAGCAAAATGTACCCTTTCCGGGATTCGGGCGCATCGGGCGGGAGGAGCAATCGTGATCCGGAATTGGACGGATTTTACGGATCGGCCTGCAGGTGGAGGATCTAGGTCCCGGGACCCAGATCCGCATCAAGAAGGCGGGCGCCGCCGCGCAAGCCGCCGTCGCTACTCGTCTTCCACCAGGCCGTGTTTGTAGGCGTAGATTGCCGCCTGAGTGCGGTCGGCAAGATTCAGCTTCCCCAGGATGTTGCTGATGTGGGTCTTCACGGTTTTTTCACTGATAAACAGGGCTTCGGCCAGCCCGGCATTGCTCATGCCCTGAGCGAGCAGGCGCAGGACCTCCATCTCCCGGGGAGTCAGGCCGCCGTGGACCGCCTCGGCCTTGATCTTGGGATCTACGAACTGGTTCATCAGCTTCCGGGCGATGTCCGGGTGCAACTGGGACTTTCCCTGAACCACGGCACGGATGGCGCTGGCCAGCTCAGCGGGAGCGATGTCCTTGAGCAGGTAGCCCGCGGCTCCGGATCGGATGGCCGGGAACACCTTGTCGTCTTCGGTGAAGCTGGACAGAACGATGATTCTGGTTTCCGGTCGGAGCTCGCTGATCTGCCGGGTGGCTTCGATCCCGTCCATCTGGGGCATCACCAGGTCCATGAGCACCACGTCGGGTTTGAGGCGCCGTACCTGGGCGACCGCTTCACTTCCGTTTTGCGCCTCCCCGACCACCTTGATGTCCTCCATCAGGCTCAGATAGGTCCGCAGGCCCTGCCTGACCATGCCGTGATCATCGACTATGAGAACGCTGATTTTAGCCATTGAC
>JAFGQJ010000386.1 GCA_016935715.1 Spirochaetales bacterium | reverse complement strand
GCGCGGTCCGGAACTCACCCGCATCCGGGGAAACGTGACGATCACCGGAAACAAGTGCACCATGCGTCAGCTCACCATCGCCGGCTCCGCGTTCATCAGCGGCAACAATGCCGATCTGCGGGGGGCACGGATCCAGGGCGTCGTGCGCTCCACCGGAAACAACAATCACTGGTAGGCCTCTGGCTGGATTCAAGACCTTCGTTTGCCGACTGCGAGGGGGTCCGTGGCCTGAAGTGGTGCCGATACCGATTCGTAGGTAATGGGCTGCCGCTACATAGCCGAGACTAGAAAATGGAGGTACATTGAAAAAGAAGGTACGTTGAGCAAGGAACGGATAAATGGATCGAGAAAAAGAACTTGACAGTATGTCGATCCGAATGGTATAGGGATAGACTATGCTTGGCTGCTTCAGGGGAGGCACAGTCGTGCAGAGCCTCTCCAGTCATGACAAGTTCGACGCGATCCGGGAGTTGATCCACAAGGCTCCCGTCTTCTCGGGTTTGGGATGCAGGGACCAGCTGGAGGAGGCCGTGGTTCAGAGGGAGAAGATCCTCTCCACGGGGCTGGGGCGGGGAGTTGCGGTGGCTCACGGAACCACCGACAAGATCGATGATATCATCATCGCCCTGGGCATCTCCGAGCAGGGAATAGATTTCGATTCCTTCGACAAGACTCCCGTACATCTGTTGTTCGTCATCACCAATCCGCCGGGCCGGCAGATGGAATACCTGGTTGCGCTGTCCACCGTGACACGACTGGTGCGGGACGAAGCGTTCCGGGAGTCTCTGCGCACCACGGCCCCTGCCCGGGATATCGAGTTGAAGATCTGCCAGGCCTTCAGCGAGTGTCTGGACAGGTACGGCGGGCTTTCCAACTGAATCCTCATTAATCAACGTCAAACCGGGCCTCATTCCTGAAAGGCAACCATAGCCGCCGTCGATCCGCCGGACGGGGGCGCCTGCGCCCGACCAGGGGAGTCTATCGCTGAGCTCCGAGATAGTGCAGGTGCGGGATCAGCACCCGGTTGGGATTGCCCGTGCCGTCGTAGAAGATGTCGATGATCGGAATGCCGAAATCCTCCTGGATCTTGCGGAAGATCGAGGCGGTTACCACCCCGGGGCAGCAGAATATGGGATTCACGTGAACGATCGCATCGACCAGATCGTGCTTGACGTAGTACAGGGCCCGGCCCACGTTGATGGACGTCTCTCCCACGATGTAGTGGGTGATCCTGTACTCCTCCATCAGGCGCACGCATTCGCTGAAATCCGGTTCCTCCTGCTCCTCGATCAGCCCGGCTGCCAGCCGCTCGTAGCGTTTCTCGATGGTCTTCAGCAGCCTGCCGTGGCGAGGATCCTCTCCGTGCAGACGCGCATCCGCGTCGTAGAAGTGGAAGGGGAACTCGGTGAGGGAGGGGATGAACAGCTCTCCTCCCAGGTCTTGGACCACCCGCTGGACCTCCTGGTTGACCAGGTCATTGTACTTGACGTACAGGTCGCCGAGCAGCCCGATGCGCGGCTTGCGCCCCGCCGATTCGTCCCGCTCGATGGCCGAGAAGTCCGCCACGATGCCCGAGAGCACCGGGCGCAGGTTCTCCCCCGCCAGGATGGCTCCGGCCACCCGATCTGCGGAGTCCCGCAGAAGCCTCTCCGTCTCTCCGCCTCTCCTCTCGTAGGGCGTGACCCGGTGGTACATTTTGTAGATGATCCCGCTGAGGATGTTCGACTCCAGGATCTTGATGGACAGTGACGGGGGCAGAATTTCCCCGGGGGCCATGCTGTTGATCAGTCCGATCTTCAGGCCCCGGAGTCCCGCCGATTCGAAGGCCAGGTCCGCTAGGATCGGGAAGTTGGAGAAGTTGCAGGCAATGCAGGTGGTGGGAATGTAGAAGAAGCTCCTCGTCGGATCCAACCCGTCCTGTTTGACCTTCTCGATCGCCCCGCCGATCAGCGATACCAGGGGCATGCACTCGCCCCCATTGGTGAAGCGGTAGCCCGTGTTGAGGGATCTCTCATCCGGGTCGAGCAGCACCGCATCGTAGCCCGCCCGCCGGAAACAGGCCTCGATGAAGCGGCCGGTCAGCGGTCCGAGGCAGGGGATCAGCACCGTGTCTTCGTTGGCAAGCCCATCGTTGCGCGGCCGCGTCGGCCCTGGTCCCCGGATTCGCTTGCGGGCCTGCAGGTGGTTGCGAAAGGACTCCAGGCCCGCTTCGATGCGGGTTGCGTAGCCGATATCGGAGCCGTGCTCATCCAGCTGCAGGATGAGGAAGGGCTTCTGATACCGGGTCATGATGTCCTTCACGTAGGAGAGCAGGAAGGAGTCGGGGCTGCAGCGAAAGCAGGTCAGGTATACGGCGAACAGGTCAGGCCGTTTGGCGCAGTACTCCGCCGCCTTGAGGATCTGTTTGCCGTAGTGCCAGTGCATCCTCTCGTAGTAGCGGCCCGCGTACTCGGGGACGAACTCCTCCAGCTCCAGCTCCTCCTGCCAGAACAGCCGCGCCCCCTCCTGCTCCAGCTTTGCCGGGAGTCCCAGGTTCATCACCGGGTCGAAGAGCACGTAGGGCCTTCCCAGCAGCAGGATATCGGGTTGATCCGCGGCTTTCTCGGCAGGTCGCCGGTCGAACGTTCGGGACCAGCGCTTCCTGATTTCCGTGAATCCGGCGTACGCCTCACGGAGGGCGAGCACGACCTCTTCGCGATCGACCTCCAGGTGGATCTTGCGGCCCATCTCTCCGTGGATCTCATCGGCGATTGTCTCCAGGCTCATGTTGTTGAACGAGATCAGCGGGGAGACCAGTCTGGGCTCTACGTCGACTGCGGTGAGCTTATTGATGATCGTGGGCAGGTACTGGGAATAGTAGCAGTAGTAGGAATCCCGGATCTTGCTCCTGTAGAGGAGCTTCCCGTCGAAATCCGGGTCCTTCTCATTGATGACCGCCGGATAGAACAGATAGTCGCACCCCTGCGCTAACAGGCGCCCCACGTAACCGTGGGCCAGGATCATGGGCTCGCAGAACTCCGAGTTCACCAGGGCCTTTCCCTCCTCCAGCGCGCCTCTGTCCGTTTCCGACAGCCGGACAGAAAAACCGAGCCGCTTCAGAAACGCACACCACAGCGGGGCATAGCCCACGTTGTACAGGCCGCGGGGAATTCCGATTGTGATCCCCTTTCTGCCCGCCTTTCGGTCTTTGGCGCCGTCCTCTTCCTCCTTTCCATCCTCCTGGCAGAGGGGCGCCATGATGCGGGCAAAGCGCAGCTCCGGCGCGCTCGGTGCGGGCTCGCTCCTGCGCCTCTCGCCGTATTCCCGCCCGCACTTCATCCCCCACCCTGACTTTCGTCCCTCCCGCTGCACGACGGTCAACAGGCAGTGATTGGGGCAGCGGCGGCAGATCTCCTCGCTGATCTCCAGGTCGCGAAGCTCCCAGATGAAAGCGGAGCGCTCGTCACCGGACTGCCCGTCACCGGAGCGCTCGTCTCCGCCCCGCCTCCCCGTGCGGGTTTCCCGGCACAGCAGGGCCGCTCCCAGGGCGCCGGTCAGATGGCAGTAGGGGGAGACGTGGATCGGTTTGCCGATCAGCTGCTCGAAGGCCGCGACCAGGGCCTTATTCCGGCCCGTGGCACCCTGGAACACGATGTAGTCCCCCAGAGATGTCTTGGCCACGACCTTGGCCAGGTAGTTGTCCCGCACCGAGTTCAGCACCGCCGCCGCCAGGGCCTGCTTCGACCATCCCTCGCCCAGCAGGGCGTTCAGATCCCTTTCCATGTACACGGTGCAGCGGTCGCTGGTGTAGGGAGCCCTGGCGCCCAGGGCCATGTCGGAAAAGTCATCCAGGCTGACCTCCAGGCGTTTGGCCTGTTCCTCGATGAAGCTTCCGGTTCCCGCCGCGCAGACGTAATTCATGGTGGAGTAGTAGACCTGGCCGTCACGCAGAAGGGTGAACTTCGAATCCTGGCCGCCGATCTCGATGATCGTGTCCGCCCTGGGATGCAGGAATACCGCCGCCCGGGCGTGGGCCGTTATCTCGTTGACCGCCAGGTCGCCATTGAACAGCTCTTTGATGATCATGCGTCCCGAACCGGTCGTGGCCACGCCGAGGATATCGAGATGCTCGCCGTCGAACACCGCGCTGACGGTCCGCACGAGGCTCTGCACCGCTCGAATGGGATCGCCTGCCGTGGGGGTGTAGAAACCGCCGAGGATCGTCGTGTCCTCGCCGATCAGCACGGCCTTGGTGCTGGTGGAGCCGATGTCGATGCCGATGTACACGCCCCCGTCGAGCCGAGGTGCCGCTTCGACTGTTTTCCCGGCGGGCAGGAACACCTCCACCCCATCCCGAAGCTCTGCGGAAAACGAGCCGGCATCCGGATAGCTGCTCAGCGAAAGCGACAGGGGCTCCCGGGAGCTTCTCTTCAGGGACTCCCCGCCGATGAGCTCGGCCCGATACTCGGTGAGATCCCCCAGCCGGGCCGCCCCGACGGCGCCGGCCACCTGGGAGTGGGGAGGGATGTGAATCTCCCTGTTCAGGATCCGCTGCATGCCGGCGGTGATTGCACGGTTGAGGGACACGCCGCCGATGAAGCCGACGGGGCTCTCGATCTCCCGGCCTTTGACCAGGGCATCCAGGACATTGCGGGCGATGCCCTCGCACAGGCCGGCGCAGACCGCCTCGAGAGAGTAACCCTCCTGCATGGCGTGGACGATGTCGGTCTTAGCGAAAACGGCGCATCGGGTGGCGATGAGCGGACGCCTGCCCTCGAAGGAAGCGGCTTTCTCGGCCAGCTCCGCCACGGTAAGACCGAGACGCTCGGCCTGCTGCTCGATGAACGAGCCGGTGCCGGCGGCGCAGGGGGCATTGACGGAATGCTCCCTGTATCCCCCCTCCTCGTCGAAGAAGATGAGGGAGAAGGTCTGCCCCCCGATCGTGAACACGTTCCTGCAACCGGGGAGCAGCAGGCGGGCGCCTTCGATCTGGGCCAGGGTGTTGTCGATGATTCCCTCCCGGGCTCGAGGGAAATTTCCCGTGATGCCGAGGGCATCGAAGTCCCGGTACTCCGGCAGAGCCATGATGCTTTGCAGCTGCCCCCGGATGTCGACGCCGTGCTCCAGATACCGGGCCTCGCGTACCGCTCCGTCCTCGACGATCACCGCACCGAGATACAGCGAGCCGATGTCGATCCCGATCCGTTTCACGGATCCCATTATTGGAAATCCCGGAGAGTTTTTCAAGGCGCAGCGTTTGGCGGCATTTGGCGTGTCAGCGTCTGGTTTGGCGTGACGTATGGACCGGAAGCTCCTCGGTCTCCGTGCCGTATTCACGCACGGTTGAGCGTTCTTATGATCTCCGCAGCGATCTCGTCGGGCCGCCT
>JAFGQJ010000385.1 GCA_016935715.1 Spirochaetales bacterium | reverse complement strand
CGGCTGAACTCGGGGTCTCCGGCCAGGCGCATGAAGAAGTTGTCGAAGCCGCTGAGGTGCTGGCCGGTTTCGAAGATGCTGCCGTTGAACCAGCCGAACAGGGCCTTGTCCGTGCTCTCGTACAGGGTCCGCGCCCGGTCGCGCAGGTAGTCCAGCTCCTCCCGGCTGATCGGCGGGAGAGGATACTGCTCCAGCTCCCGAAGGTCGCGGGTGTCGATTTCAGCCAGCGGGAAATCTGCCGGCACGAAGGATCCGCTTCCCGGGCTGAGGAGGCCCGTCATCACCTCGCCCTCGAAGAGCTTCCAGGTCCCGTCGCGCTCGATCACCGGCCGGAACCCGGCGGGGAACAGGGCGGGAGATCCGTCGGGAAGGGGACGGGCTTCCCAGCTGCCGCTCAGCGGAATGCCGGGGGCTGCGTAGTAGCGGTCCAGGGGCAGCACGTCGATGCCCCAGGTGTCGATCAGCTCCGGCTCGACCTCGGCCAGCAGAAGGATGATGTTGGTCACCCTGAGCGTATCTGAGGAGAATTTCCAGCCTCTGCCGGTCAGATAGCGCCTGAGCCGGCCGTAGGCCATGGCGTTGATCCCGGTTACGATCGAGCCGCCCAGATCGACGGGTAGCCGATCGGGCTCTTTGTGATTGATCGCTGCGATCACCCGTTCCCGGCAAGTCATGGCTCTGCTCCCTGAATCGCTGCCAGATATCTACGAACAGAAATCGCGTCCAGGATCGTGTCCCGGTTCCTTTCGACCCAGGTGTTGACGTCTTCGAGATGGCTCATCTCATCAGTTATAGCATAGAATCGGCGGATCATCAGTGCAAAAACGGCCATGCACGGCCCTGCGTGGCCAGGCACAACCAGGCCGCCAGCTTGACCACGGGGTTGCAGATCAGTACATTGAAAGCGACTTCTAAAGGATTCACGCGGGTGGATCCGTCTGAATAGCTTTCCGGAGCACAATCGCAGGCTGCTCCGGAGCTTCACTGGCGAACCAGCGGCCACGTGTATGCGCTTTTCACCGCTGGAAATTATCAAGTAAAAGGAGGGTTTATGTCAGAACGTGACGTAACTCCCGGAGGAATGCCCAAGCGCCTTACTCCGAAAGCGATCATCCTCGTGGTCGTGGTCATCCTGGCGCTGGTCACCGGATTCTCCAGTTTCTTCATCGTGGACCCGCAGGAAGAGTCCGCAGTGCTGAGGTTCGGCCGCTACATCAGAATGGCCGACCCCGGTTTGCATTTCAAGCTCCCTTTCGGAATCGAGAAGAACTACAACGTACCCACCCAGGTCGTGCTGAAAGACGAGTTCGGATTTCGCACCGAGCGCCCGGGGGTCACCACCATCCGGGCGGGCCAGGACTTTCCCGACGAATCGATCATGCTCACCGGAGACCTGAACATCGTGGACGTGGAGTGGATCATCCAGTACCGCATCGTCGATGCCTTCGACTGGCTGTTCAAGGTCCAGGATAGGCAGAAGACCATCCGGGACATCAGCCAATCGATCATCAACCAGCTGGTCGGTGACCGGGCGATCTTCGACGTCATCGGCGCCGAACGGGCCAACATCGAGGCTCAAGGCCAGGATCTGATGAACGAGCTGTTCGACAAGTACGAGCTGGGTATCCGGGTGACTACGGTCAAGCTGCAAAACATCGTGCCTCCCGTCGGACCGGTTCAGGTGGCCTTCGAGGACGTCAACAAGGCCATCCAGGACAGGAGCCGCCTGATCAACGAGGGCCAGGAAGCCTACAACCAGGCCATCCCCAGAGCCAAGGGACAGGCGCAGCAGGTAATCCAGGAAGCCGAGGGATACGCGGTGGAACGCGTCAACAGGGCCGAAGGTGATGTGGCTCGCTTCGCCCGGGTGCTGGACGAGTACACCCGCAATCCCGGGGTGACCCGCACCCGTCTGTACTACGAGATGTTCGAAGAGGTTTTCCGGGACGCGGAGAACGTCGACCTGATCGACAAGAACCTGCAGAACTTCATCCCATTCAAGGCTCTCGGTGCCACCACCGAAGGAGGCGCCCAATGAAAAAGACGATAACGGTTTTAGTCGTCGTCGCGGTCATCGTCATCCTCTTTCTGATCACCGGGCCCTTCTACGTGATCGATGAGGGGGAACAGGCTGTCGTGATCCGCTTCGGGCGCATCATCGCCGTCAATCAGAAAGCGGGCCTGAAGATCAAGGTTCCCTTCGTAGACAATGTGAACAAGTTTCCCAAGAAGATCCTGGCCTGGGACGGAGAATCGCAGCGCATCCCGACCCAGGAGAACCAGTTCATCTGGGTGGACACCACCGCCCGCTGGAGGATCAGCGATCCCAAGCTGTTCTACGAATCGGTCGGCACCATCACCGGCGCCCACTCCCGCCTGGATGACGTGATCGACTCCTCGGTGCGCAAGATCATCTCCCGCAATCCCCTGGTGGAAGCGGTGCGAAACTCGAACAGGATCCAGGAGATCGAGCGGCCCGACGCTTACCAGACCGGAGCAGATATCGAGGGAGAGGAGGCCGAAGCCCTCGGCATCGACACCGATGTCGTCTTCGAGACCATTGAAGTGGGCCGGGCGGCGCTGTCCGGAGAGATGTTCCAGGCCTCCACTGAAATCACTCCCCAGTACGGCATCGAGCTGATCGACATCATCATCCGCCAGATCAAGTACTCCGACGAGCTTACCGAAAGCGTGTACCGGCGCATGATCGCGGAACGCAGCCAGATCGCCGAGGCCTTCCGCTCCGACGGGGAAGGTAAGAAGGCGGCGATCCTGGGTGAGATGCAGCGGGAGCTGCTCTCCATCCAGTCGGGGGCTTACCGTACATCCCAGCAGATCAAGGGGCAGGCGGACGCCAGGGCGGCGGCGATCTATGCCAACACCTACAACCGGAATCCCGATTTCTACGAGTTCTGGAAGGCGATCGACTCCTACCAGAACATGCTGCCCAGGTTCCGCAAGACCCTGACCACAGAGCCGGAGTACTTCAAGTATCTCTACGACCAGACCGGTCGATAGGGCGGCTTTCGAACGGCATAGAGTGAACAGGCCCGCGGCGCCTAAGGCCGCGGGCTTTTTTTCAAAATGAGGAGAGAGGAGCAGATGCCATGGAACTACGGCGGGAAGCGTACGGAAGCACTCCGGAGGGAGCGCAGATCGATTGTTTCACCCTGAAGAATCCCGGCGGGGTGGAAGCCAGGGTGATCACCTACGGGTGCATCCTCAACTCGCTGCGGATGCCGGACAGAAACGGCAGGATCGGGGAGATCACGCTGGGCTTCGACAACCTGCAGGGCTATCTTTCCGGGCATCCCTACTTCGGTGCCCTGGTGGGCCGCTTCGCCAACCGGATCGCCGGGGGGAGCTTCGAGCTGGACGGGCAGAGGTACACGCTGGCCTGCAACGAGAAGGGCAGGAATCATCTCCACGGGGGCGTCGCGGGCTTCGACAAGAAGGTCTGGCGAGCGGAAGAGCTTCGGGAACAGGACTCGGTGGGGGTGCGCTTCTCATATACCAGCCCCGATGGCGAGGAGGGCTATCCCGGCCGGCTGGAGCTCATCGCCACCTACACGCTCGACCGCAACGACGAGCTCGCCTTCGACTACCGGGCCGAGACGGACAGGGCCACACCGGTCAACCTGACCAATCACGCCTACTGGAACCTGGGCGGCGCCGGCAGCGGTCCCGTCTACGATCACGTTCTCTCCCTCGACTGCTCCCGCTACCTGGAGGTCGACGACGAGCTGATCCCGACCGGCGAGCTTCTTCCCGTGGAGGGCAGCGCACTGGATTTCCGCAGCGAGAAAGCGATCGGAGAGGATATCGGTCAGCTTGCCCTCGGCTACGATCACTGCTTCGTGGTGGATCGGACGAGCGACGGGCTGATCCCGATCGGCCGGCTGTTCCATCCGGCAAGCGGCAGGGGTCTGGAGATCCACACCACCAAGCCGGCCGTGCAGCTGTACACGGGCAACTTCCTGGACGGCATTCGCGGTGCGAACGGAGCGATCTTCGACCGCCACGGCGCCCTCTGCCTCGAAACCGAGCACTATCCCGACGCGGTGAATCATCCCGGGTTCCCGGCGGCCGTGCTCCGGCCCGGCGAAACCTACCACCACCGCACGGTCCATCGCTTCTTCAGCGAATGATCTTCCTCTGTTTCACCGCCATCCTCATCCTGGCGGTCAGCAGCCAGGTTTTCCCCTCGTTTTTGACCCGCCTGGGGGGAGACTCGGTTCAGCAGGGACTGCTCCTGTCCGCGATCTTCTTCCTGTACCCGGCCAGCTCGGTCGCCTCCGGCGTCGTCGCCGACCGGGTCGGCAAGGTGCGGGTGATCGTCCTCGGTCTGCTGGCGATCGCCATGCCCCTCATCCTGATCGCCCTGTTCCGGGATGTCTGGATCCGAATCGCAACCCTGCTGCTGTTCGGCATCGGGGCGGGGATCATCGAGAGCCAGAGCTCGGCCCTGCTCACCGACCTCAGCCCCTCCCGGGAGCGTTCCATCATGAATCTGTCCCAGACCCTGTTCAGCGCAGGGGCGGCGGCGGGACCTTTCCTGCTGGCTCTGATCTACACCTCTACCGACAGGCTACCAGTCGCTGCCGTGTTCTGGTTTCTGGCCGTGCTCAACATCCTTCTGGCCGGCGGATTCATCATGAACAGGAGACCGGCGCGCCGGCCGGCCGACCACTCGCCCCTGGGCCTCAAGAGGCTGCTCACCGACAGGACTTTGCTCACCCTGGCCCTCTCGATCTTCCTGTACGTCGGAGCCGAAATGGGTACCGCGGGCTGGCTGGCCAAATACGGCGAGATCCACCTCGGCATGTCCCGGGAGCTGGCCCCGGTCTGCATCGCCGTGTTCTGGGCGAGCCTGAGCGTCAGCCGCGCCGTGGTGGGAGCTCTCACCCATCGAATTCCCGACCGCACCGTCCTGCTTGCGGCAATGGCGCTTAGCATTGCCTCTCAGGCTTTCGCCTTCTCCGTCGGCCTCCCCGCAGCCTCGCTGGTCGGAATCGGGATCCTCGGCCTGGGAATGGGATGCGTGTGGCCGACCCTGGTCGCCCTGGCGGGCAGGCGCTTCCGCGGCGACAGCGGAAGCGCGGTCGGCATCATGGTGGCCGCCGGAGCCCTGTCCGTCCCGCTGATCCAGATAGTGATCGGTTTCACCTCCCGGCCGGAGATCCTGGGATTG
>JAFGQJ010000078.1 GCA_016935715.1 Spirochaetales bacterium | reverse complement strand
TTTCGAAATGTGATTTGGGGATCAATGCTGGTATTTGTGTCAGTTTTAAATTATCTCATACCAAAGATTCGAGATCGATTCAAATACCGGTCTCAACTTACTTGAACCAACTTCCAAGAATTATCTGGACTGCAGCGAGGTGGCCCAGGAAGAGAGCGTGAGTAAAAGCGCCGGTGCAGGCAGCTAAATTCAAGCGATGCAGAGAGTTACATAGACAGCCCTCTTAATGGTCGTCCTAGTCTTCGGATTCATCGTTGGCATAGCCCTTCCCATTTTCCTTGCTTTTATTCTGGCATCCCTCATTGCGCCGCGGGAATACCGGTTCATCGGGGTGGGGATCATTCCCTACGTCCTCTACATCTTGAGCCGCCGCTCGATGATTTGTCGGCCCGATGCCTGCCTGCCCCCGAAGACGAAGCTCGTTGAAGCTCGTTTTGGAAAATAATTGCGATAAATTCTATACTGAGGTTAGATAGAGATTCTGTCTCATCGGTTTGGTTTCCTGTGTGCCACATCGGCAGCTGCAGCATGTTCTTTGGATGCAGATGATGTTCCACCCACCCACGGCGGACATGGAAATCGGCGGACAAAAAGAGGGGGCGAAGATGAAACGCAGGAATGGAAGAATCGTTTTTACAGCCCTGGTCTTGATGGCCTGTTTTTCCCTGGTTCCGGCCGGATCCCAGTCACATTCCCAGCTCTCGAGCGTTGAGGTGGCGTTCGTGCTGGATTCCACCGGCTCCATGGGCGGACTGATCGACGGGGCTAAGAGGAAGATCTGGTCCATCGCCAACAGCGTGGTGGAGCTCCAGCTCGCTCCGCAGGGGCGGATCGGCTTGATATCCTACCGTGACCGGGGGGACCAGTACATCACCCAATTTTACGACCTGACCGACGATCTGGACGCGGTGTTCCGGCGCCTGCAGTCCTTCACGGCCGCCGGAGGAGGTGACGGTCCCGAGAGCGTCAACCAGGCCCTGAATGAGGCGGTACGGCTCATGTCTTGGACGCCTCAGCAGGATGTGCTGAAAATAATCTTTCTGGTGGGGGACGCGCCGCCGCACATGGACTACCGCGACGACGTGCACTACCCTCAGAGCTGCAGCGAGGCGGTGCAGAAGGGGCTGATCATCAACACGATTCAGTGCGGGAACAACGCGCAGACCCGGCGTGTCTGGCAGGAGATCGCCCGTCTGGGGGAAGGCGCCTACGTAGCTCTGGCGCAGAGCGGCGGCAACATGGCCATCGTCGATACACCGTATGACGAGGAGATTCTGCGGCTGACCGCCGAGCTGAACCGGACGGTGGTGGTGTACGGCAGCCGGGAGCTGCAGGAGCTCACCCGCGGCAAGCTGGCCGCGGCCCAGGAGGCGCCCGCCGGGGTCGCCGCCGATCGCGCCGCCTTCAACCTGGCCAGCGGCGGCAAGGTCGTCCAGGGGCGCGGCGACCTGGTTGCGGATTGGAGAAGCGGGCTGGTGGCGCCGGACCAGCTGGATCCGGACGCCCTGCCGCAGGCAATGCGATCGATGAGCTCACTGCAGCGGGAGCAATACCTGGAGAAGATGCAGGCCCGTCGCGATACTCTGAATTTCCAGCTGGCGGATCTGAACGGTGACCGGGCGGCGTTCCTGGACCGGGAGAAGCGGCGCCTGACCGCTTCTGGCGGAGGCGATGCCTTCGACGCCAAGGTGACCGAAATGCTGGCCGAGCAGGCGACCCGGGTTCGATCGAGATGAAAGGAGGGTACACCATGAAAACGAATACAGTTGCCGCCGCGGTGGTGCTCCTGGCAATCGCCCTGACGGGTCTGCCGGGTTTCTGCGGGGGAGAAGCCGAAGCTGCGGACTCTTCGGCCCGCGGCGAATACCTGGCCAGCAGGGGGATCATCATTCCTCCCAAAGACGTGTATCCGGAGTCCTACATCGCCCAGATCGACTACGATTATCCGGATCCCAGCCCCGATCCGGTAGGGCTCACCGTCCACACGGGAAACCGGCAGATCGGGACGGACGCGCGCAAGGAATGGATCCACATCGGCATAAAGGGACGAAAAACCCCCTTCGAGCAGCTCCCTCCTCTCAACCTGGTCTTCGTGATCGACAAGAGCGGATCCATGTACGACGCTGAAAAGATCGATTGGGTGAAGGATGGTTTGGGTATTTTCCTCTCCAAGGTCCGGGAAAAGGACTACGCAGCCCTGGTGGTCTACGACGAAGAGGCTCGGGTGCTCTTCCCCTCCACCCGGATGGATCAGGAGAGCAAGAAGACCCGATTCAGGGAGCTGGTTCAGGAGCTGAGCGCAGGAGGCGGGACCAACCTGCTGGCCGGCATGACCGAGGGGTACAAGCAGGCGCTGGCCAATTTTCGTTCCGATTACACCAACCGGATCCTGATTCTGACCGACGGCCTGTCGGACAGCGACGGTGCGATGGAAATGGCCGAGAGCTACAGGCAAACCGGGATCAACTGCTCCACGATCGGAGTGGGAGCGAGCTTCAATACCGCCCTGATGGTGGAGCTGGCCAAAGCGGGGGCGGGAAGCTCCCGGTTCATCTCGGACAGGGAGGAGATGGAAAAGATCTTCTCCAGCGAGCTGGACCGCATGGTGGTTGCAGCCGGAAGGGACCTGGCCGTCGAGCTGCGGTTTTCGGGCGGAGCAACCCTGCTGGATACCTGGGGCTACCGGCACCAGATGCAGGAAGACGTGGTCCGCTACAGCCTTCCGACTCTGCACAACGGCGATTACGAAACCATCCTGGCCGAGGTTGCCTTGCCGGAAAGGAAGCCAGCCGGAGTGTTCACCTTCGCCGAGGTGCGGGTGAGCTACAAGACGCTTGAGGGCCGGGCGGTTACCCTGACTCCCGTCCGGGTTTCCGCTCAGGTGGTAAGCGCCGATGCGCCTGTTTACAGCTCCTCGAACCCCACAGTGCTGCGTTCCTCCACCATGCTGGGGATCGCCCGGTCGCTGGCCCGGATCGGTACTCTGTACTACGCCTCCCTGCCGGATGCAGC
>JAFGQJ010000384.1 GCA_016935715.1 Spirochaetales bacterium | reverse complement strand
GCGAATCAGGGCCGTGGCCGCCAGGCGGGCGGCCAGGAACCCGGCAACCGCTGCGATCACTGCTCTCCAGTCGCCCCGGCGGGCGATGAGGTAAAAACCGCCGGCTGCCACCAGGCTGCGTCCCAAAAAGCTGGCCAGGGTCAGGACCGCGGGATGCCGGCTGCGCAGCACCTGCCGGGTGGTCAGCCAAAGGCCAGCGAAAAACACGGCTCCGATCAGGCCGCCGGCGGCCAGGGAGAACAGCACAAACAGGGATTCACTCATTCGTATTCTCCTCTTCTCTTTCCCGCTCTATTTCTTTGCGCTCCTTGGTGATCCAGAACCAGGCGTGTATGCTGCCCAGGATCACTCCCAGCACCAGCAGCATCAGGGTCCAGGAAAAGCGCCCGGAGCTGCGGCTGTCGATCCAGATACCCAGGGCGAGAAAGATCAGCACCGGAATGGCTACCGACCAGCCGACCAGGCCGAACATGCCCAGGCCGAACCAGATGCCGCTCCCTTTGCGCCGCCGGGCTTTGAGCTTTCGCTTGCTCCGTTTTTCCACCTCCGTCAGCAGCTGCCGCTGTTGCTCATCCTCGGCGGCGCCTTTGTTCCCTCCGCGGTCAACCTCGGGCATACTTCTCCATCTCCATGAAGCGCCGGGCGAAGTTGGTTTCCAGCCGGGCCAGCACGGTTCGGGTTTTCCGCTGCCGTTCGTCCTGCTGGAGCATCTGCTCGTCCAGCGTCCGTCTCAGGGACTCCAGGTCCCGGTCCTGCACCGCCATTCGAGTGGACACGCTCACCTCATCCCCGCATTTCACCAGCACTCCCCCGTCCACGGCCAGAAACACCTCCTGCCCGTCCCGGTTTTCGAAGAACAGGATTCCCGGCACCAGGGTGGCCAGGAAATCGATGTGCCGCGGCAGCAGGCAAAACGAACCGTTACGGGCCTCCGCCGTGATCTTGGCGGCCGGCTCGTCCAGCACAATTCGAATCGGTGTCATTACCTTGAGCCTCACGTGCTTGATCCTCTAGTCGGTGGCCATTTCCGCGGACTGCTCCTCCCGCCGATTCCGCTCCCGTTCCTCGTGTGCCTGGACCGCCTCCTCCACCTCCCCGATCATGTAGAGAGCGGATTCCGGATATTCGGCGAACTCGTCGGCCAGAATGCGCTCGCAGCCCTCCAGGGCGTCCTCCAGGGAAACCATCTTGCCCGGGTTGCCGGTGAACTGTTCCGTCGTGAAAAACGGCTGGGTCAGAAAGCGCTCCAGCCGTCTGGCCCGGTTCACGGTCCGCTGATCACCGCTGGAAAGCTCCTCCAGACCCAGCATGGCGATGATATCCTTGAGGTTTTCATACTCGGAGAGGGTCTTCTGGATATCCTGGGCGACCCGATAGTGCCGCTCGCCCGCGATACTCGGAGTGAGCATCGTCGAACCGGATTGCAGCGGATCGATGGCCGGGTACAGGCCTTCGCTGGCCCGCTTTCGGGACAGTACCACGGAAGAGGAAAGATGACCGAAGGTATGTACCGCCGCGGGATCGGTGAAGTCGTCCGCCGGGACGTATACCGCCTGTACCGAGGTGATCGCCCCGCTGTCGGTGTTGCAGATCCGCTCCTCGAACTCCGCCAGCTCCGAGGCCAGGGTGGGCTGGTAGCCGACTCTGGAGGGAAGCCTGCCCAGCAGACCGGAGACCTCCGCTCCGGCCTGGATGAAGCGGAAAATATTGTCGATCAAGAGCAGCACGTCCCGGCGCTCCCGGTCGCGGAAATACTCCGCCATGGTCAGGGCTACGTGGCCGACCCGGAAACGGGCTCCGGGTTGCTCGTCCATCTGACCGAACACCAAAGCGGTGTTTTCCGCCACGCCGACCTCCCGCACCTCCCGGTACAGCTCCTCCCCCTCGCGGTTTCGCTCGCCGATGCCGCAGAAGATGCTCACCCCTTCGTAGCGGCCGGCCATGTTGTGGATCATCTCCATGATCAGCACGGTCTTGCCGACCCCGGCTCCGCCGAACATCCCCGCCTTTCCGCCCCGCTCCAGCGGTGAAAGCACGTCGATGGCCTTGATCCCGGTCTGGAAGACCTCGGGGCGGGTCACCTGACGTTCCAGGGGTACGGGCCGCTGGTAGATCGATATCCGCCGCGTGCTTTCCAGCTGATCGCCGTCGTCGATGGTCGATCCGAACACGTTGAAGATCCGCCCCAGCACCGCGCTGCCCACGGGGGCAGTCAGTGTGGTCTGTGTGTCGTATACAGTCTCGCCCCGGGCCAACCCTTGAGTGGGATCGAGGGCGATGCAGCGCACCGTCTCGGGATCCAGGTGGATCAGTACCTCCAGCGTGATCCGTCGCCCCTCCCCGGTTTCTAGCCGGCTGCGGATGGTCGGAAGATGATCGGGAAAGCGGGCGTCCACCACGCTTCCCCTTACTGAGACGATGCTTCCCTGGCTGCCGTTGCTTTCCTGGGTCGGGTCGGACATCTATTCGACGATGATTTCGTTGATGACTTCGATCTTGTCCGTCGTGTTGGATTCAGCCAGCTCCTGAGCCCTCTGCTTCTGCTTCTCACTCCCGACCTTTCCGATCAGGTGCATCTCTGCCTTGCCGAGTGCCTTGTCCTCGAATTTGACGGAGACCCGGTCCGAGTCTTCGATGATCGGATCCTGGATGATCGCTTCCTGGACGACCTTCCCGAAATCCGGCTCGGTTTTCCCCTTCGTGCGATCCGGGTCCACCGGCGGGATGGGATTCTGAATATTGCTGGACATATCTGCCTCCTGATTCTGCGTCCGCCTGGACGCGTTGTTTGTCTATAGTTTAGCAATTCCTGTACCAAATGGCGAGCCCATCAAAGGTGCGCCCGCAGGTCCCGAATCACCGGCCTGCGCGCCGGCCTGGGCTGCGCGTCCCGCCGCGGCTGTGTACATCTTACCGGAGAACGTCGTGCCGGCTGTGTATATTTTACGTACTCTTGCGCCCCGGCAGGATCCATGTCGGGCCGGTGGGATAGGACGCGATTCAGCTGAAAATAACCTGTTCGGACTATGGGTTTCGGCGGGCGGGTCTGGTAGGATGTCCGGGCATCCACAATTTCAAGCTCAAGGAGGCGACATGAAAGCAATAGTCGACGAAGATCTGTGCATCGGATCCGGCAACTGCGAGGAAACCTGTCCGGCGGTGTTCAAAGTCGTGGACGGAATCTCCCGGGTGCAGGTGGACGTGGTTCCTCAAGAGGAGGAAAAGAACGTGCGCGCCGCGGTCGACGGCTGTCCCGCCGGCGCCATCAGCACGGAGTAGTCCGGCAGGCGGGAGCGCCGCTCCCTCTGCGGCCGCTCCATCTGCGACCGCCCGTTACAGCCGCTCGCTGCACCCGTAACGCGCCTGCCGCCGCGGGAAGTCGAGCCCGCGCGGGGCTGTGCGGGCATGGACGCTCCTCCGTTTTCCGGGCAGGGGACTCAGATCTTCCTGCCACGGCGCCCAAATGGTCGCCCCGGCGGGCGGTACATATGAATTTTCGCAACATCGAGGCCATCAATCAAGCTGGGATGGTGAAATTTTACTTGACTGAATCAGTAAAGTATAATATTCTAAATTGACCTCGAGATAGCACATCGCATTGTGCGTTGATCAGACTGATCGACATGAGGACGAATGTGAAGATCGGAAGAGACAGCGAATATGCGCTGACCGCCCCCTCCGGCGGAAAGGGAGCATGACATGGCCCACTATCTGGTACAGGCAAAGCTGAAGCCGAACCATGAATCGGATCTCAAGAGCGAGATAGAGAAGCGGAGCTTCACCGGTCTCGAGCCTTTCGGCAGAGCCCTGTCCTTCGGCCTGGAAAACGCCAGGATCGGCCGTCCCGGGGTTTGGCTCTGGGAAGAGGAGGATTACTGCACGCCTCCGTTGAAGCAGGAGCGAGATGCCGTGCTGGACCGTTTCTTCACCGCGATCTCAACTGAGAGGGTGGCTGAAGGACAGGGCTGGCTGAAGATCGAGCATCTGCCGCGGGCGTTTCCCAGGGAGGAGCGGGACAGGGCCGGCAAAGCCCTGGTGTTTGGAACATTCGACGCCCTTCATGCAGGTCACAGGTATTTCCTGCGGCAGGCGAAGCAGCGGGCGGATCGGGTGGTGGTGTCTCTCAGCCGCGACGATTTCGTGCGCTCCGTCAAGGGCAGGCCGCCCGTGCACTCCGAAGAGGAGCGCTCGGCGAGGCTGCAGGACAGCGGCCTGGCTGACGAGGTTCATCTGAGTGATCGGATTCCGGGTAGCTACGGTCTGATCTTGCAGACCAGACCGGACGTGATCTGCCTGGGCTGGGATCAGGATCTGCTGCAGAAGAGCCTGCGGGACTGGATGGTGGTCAGGCAATGGCGGGTACCTCTGGTGCGGCTGCCCCGAAGCCCGGAACACGATTCCACAGCGGAGCAGCGCCGGCCGGAGGCGAGCTGATCAGCGGCCGAGCCCTGCGCGACCTGCGAAGCTGCGGGCCGACGGATCGCACCGGGGAGCCTGAAGGCGGCGCCTTGCCTCGGCCTCAGCAGCTACAGCCGATCCAGCTCCTCGTTAATCGCCGCGGCTACGCGGCGCTGCCCTTGAGTTTCCGCCGCCATCAGACCCTGCTGCCACAGCTTCCGGGCCGCGGCAGAGCGTCCGTGCCACCGCTCGCAGCTCCCGGCCAGCAGCATGGCCTCGGGGAGAACCAGCGGAATTGCTCTGCCCTGCTTCAGGGCCTCTCTGCAGCTGCGCCTTGCTTCGGCGAGCCGGGGGTTGCCCCTGGCGGCGGCCCGCGCCCCTGGGAATGGAGGTGAGTCCGGCCGAAACAGGCAGGCTTCACTGCGGGCGTTGTGCATCGGGGCAACCGTGACTCCCTTGAGTTTGTAGGCGGTGCAAATGCTGCGGCCCTGTTCCAGCAGAGCCACCGCCTCCCGAGGTCGGCCCAGGCGCAGAAGGCAGCGGGCCAGCTCCGCCCGGGCGCGTACGGCGCGCAGGTGGTCGGGGATCCGATCCAGATGACCGATCGCCTCTTCGAGATTCCTCCGCGCCGCCTCGATCTCCCCCGTACGCCACTCCAACGCTCCCCGTGCGGCCAGTCCCCACGCCAGGACCTGTTGCTCCCCACCATCCCGGCCCAGACGGACCAGAGCATCCGCCTGCTCGCCGGCCTGTTCGTACTCACCCTGGTAGATGCGGGCGTAGGCAATGATCTGCACCGCGGACCCCCAGCCGTGCAGGTCCCCGGCTTCACGATAGGCAGCGGCCGAGCCGAGGCATTGCGCGATTGCTCCGTCCAAATCACCGATGCAGTAGCGGTGATGAGCCAGGGTGAGGCGGGCAAGTCCGATAACGCCGGGACGCTCGGCCTCCGCGCCCATCAGCAGGGCCCGGCGGTGGTATCGCCACGCCAGCCGATATTTCCCCAGAACATCGAACGCGTATCCTGCCGCCGCGGCGGACTGAGCTATGCCCATCGTGTAGCCGTGACGCTCCGAGAGGTTCAAACCCCGCAGTGTGAGCCAGAACAGGCGCTCGATGTTGGCATAGGTGTCGATCCAGCTCACCGTCCTGTAGATGCGGATCGTTTCCTTCACCGTCGGCTGCACCGCGGCGCTCGCGGCAGCGGAGGCGGCCGGCCGGCGCGACCGTGCGCTTTCCGTGAGCCGGCGGATGAGCTGGAGCATCAGCTGCCCGACGATGGCCCGCCGCACGGGTCCGCGGCCCTGGGGCAGGGAGAGCTTCAGATCCCGCAGCGCCTCCACCAGGTTCTCCAGGGCGGCCTCGTTCCGGCCCTGCCGAAACAGGGCCTCACCGATCTTCCTTTTCAATGTGGCTCTCTGCAGGGGATCCCACCTGGCGCCGAAGGCCTGGACGAAAGCCTCCAGGGCTCGCCGGTAGTAGGAAAGTGCCTCCGCGTCTCCGGCCATCCGCCCGGCCTGATCCCCCGCCCTGAGCAGGAACCGGTGAGCCTTGTCCCACACTTCCGCCCGGGCGTAGTGAAAGGCGATCAGCCCGTAGTACGGCTCCAGCCGCGCAGCGAATATTCTCTCGATCGCCTCGCCCACGAGCCGGTGAAGCTCCTTTCGATTGTTCTGGAGGATTCGCTCGTAGGCCGCCTCCTGTATCAGGGGGTTGCGGAAGCCGTACTCCAGCTCGGGTTCTCTGCGCTTCTCCTCGATGAGCTGCAGTTGCAGCAGAATGGCGAGCTGCCAGTCGAGGGTTTCGCCGGACTCATCCACCTCCTTCAGAACACGGTACAGAAAGCTCCTGCCTATGACCGAGGCGTTGCGCAGGACCCGGCGCGAGCTCTCCTCCAGCCGGTCGAGACGGGCGGATATCACGCCCTGGATCGTGTTGGGGATGGCAAAAAGATCGATCTCCCCGGCGAACTGCCATCGCCCGCTCCCGCGGCTCAAGACTACCGACTTCTGATCGATGAGCACCCGGATGAGCTCCTCCAGAAACAGAGGATTGCCTTCGGATTTGTCGAAGATCAGCTGTTCGAGGCGGGGCGGGAGCTCCCGAGCTCCCAGCAGGTTGCCGGCCAGCCGGGCGCTGTCCGGAGGGGACAGACCCGTGAGAGGGATTTCGGTATAGCGGTCCTGGAAACGGCGGGCTGCCGTACTGCGTATGGCCGCTGCCGGTCCCTCCGGCTCCGGGCGCGAGAGTCCACAGAGCAGAAGAGGTACCTGCTCGCAGAGCGGCAGCAGGTGTTCCAGCAGTATGGCTGAAGACTCGTCCAGCCACTGAAGATCCTCGATCACCAGGACCAGGGGCCGGCTCTGTGCCAGGCGCTCGAAGAAGCGGCGCACGGTAAGCAGCATTTGCCTGCTCCGCGCTTCCGCCTGGGCGTAGTCCAGGCCCCCGGCGTTCTGCTCTCCGTCGCCCAGGACCAGCAGATTACCGAGATGCGCCGACAGTTGCCCGGCACTGACCGGGTCCGAATCTCCGGCCGGGGAGGGGAACAGGCTGCGAAGCGCGGAATCCAGCTTGTGCCGTGCGCTGCCGGGATCCTCCTCTTCTTCGATCTGCATGTAGCGGCGCAGCATCTGCCGGAACGGTCGATAGCTGGTCGACTGTCCCGAGCTCAAGGTGCTGCCCTCCAGCCAGGTCAGGGCAGGGGCGAAGACCGATCCCCGCAGCTCGGCCAGAAGGCGGGACTTGCCGATCCCCGTCTCTCCGGTGATGCAGAGGACCCCGCCGCTTCCCCGTAGCAGCTCCTCGATGCGGCCTTTGAGCTCGGACAGCTGCCGCTCTCTGCCCACCAGGGGAGATGAGAAAGGCGGGAACCGGGCACCCTCCCCGGCGTCGCTCCTCTTTCCGACAAGGCGGTAGGCCTGCACCGTCCTGGATTTGCCCTTCACGGTGATCAGTCCGCGGTCTTCGGCTTCGAAAAATGGAGCGACCAGCCGGTAGGTCCTCCCCGCCAGAAGCACGCTGTCCGGCTCGGCAACGCTCTGCAGGCGCTGGGCCACGTTGACCGCATCCCCCATGGCGGTGTACTCCTTCATCGGGTAGCTGCCGACCTCCCCAACCACGACCGGCCCGGTGTTCACCCCGACGCGTATCGCGAACTCGATGCCGTACTCCAGGCGGACTTCTTCGGCGTACTGCCGGGCTGCCTCCAGCAGGTCGGCGGCGGCTTTCACGGCCCTCTGCGGATCATCCTCCCGGGCAATGGGGGCGCCGAAGAAAGCGAGCAGCGCATCTCCCATCAATCGCGCGATGGTACCTCGGTTGAGGTAGATGGAGGGGAGGATCCGGTCGAATGCCCGGTTCATGATCCGGGTCCAGGATTCCGGATCCATCTTCTCGGCCAGGGAGGTGGAACCGACCACATCGGCGAACAGGATGGTCACCATCCGCCGCTCGCCGTCCAGGTGGGCGGCATGGGCAGCCGTTTCCACCGTCGGCACATCCGGGTTGGGCGCTGAGGGAGATTCCTGCGCTGCGGCATCGATCGTCCTCGGGGAGCGGCCGCAATTCGGACAGGAGGGGGCGTCGGGGGCCACCGGGGCGTCACAGTGCAGGCAGACGGCCTTCAGAGCGGTGCCGCAGCGCATGCAGAACGATGCCTGCGAGGGGTTCGTGAAACCGCAATTCGGACAACGCAGCATATTCTACGCTCCGTGGGCGCTGCAGCCGGATGCCTGCCCGTCTCGCCTGCCCGCCCCATTCATGCCCGGTAGGACCGTGTTCCAGGTCCGGCTGCCAGCGGAGCTCAGCCGGCTTTCCGGGCCGTGACCACAGGTTGTTGCAGCCGGCTTTCCCGAAGGCGATCACAGAGCACCCGCATCACCGCCATACTGGCGTCCGGGCAAGACCTGAGAATCTGCTCGAACTCCGGCTGGGCGATCGAAAGCACCCTCACCTCTCCGCTGGCGACCATCGTAGCCATGCGGGGTTCCCGGCTGATGATCGTCATTTCTCCCACGTACTCCCCTGCACCCCGGCGAGCCAGCTCTTCCCCGGTTCTCTCGTCTTTCAGAACGCGCACCTCCCCCTCGATGATGATGAACATCTCCTCGCCGACCTCACCCTCGCCGCCGAGGGCCTCGCCATCGGCGAAGCTCTGTTCCTGGCAGATGGCGGCCACCTGCTTGAGCTCTGCAGGGGAGAACTCCGCGAACAGGGGCACCTTTTCCAGGAAGAATATGCGTTCCAGCGTGGACAGGGCGGGCAGCCTCTTCATCTTCGTTCCTCCATTCAGCATTTTTTCAACAGTCTCGCGAACCAGGAAATCCTCATCCCAGGCCAGCCGCCGGAGGGCGGAGCGGATGCGCGGATCATCGAAGTCCCTCATCGTGTACGCCGCGCAGGCGCGCAGCCAGGGGTCTCTCTCCTCGGTCAAGGACAGCAGGAAGCCCACAGCGTCCGTCCGGCCCGAGGGATCGGCCTGCCCTGATTCCAATCCCTGTTCGAAAAGGGGCAGGGCCGCACGGAGGATCTCCTTTTCCTTGAGCCCGTCGAGCATCTCCAGGGCATTGGCTTTCTGGTTTCCGTTGTCGCTTCTCAGATCCCGGATGGCGACGGCGGCGTTCAGCGGATCGCTCAGCAGCCCGGCCGCCCAAAGCGCCGCCACTCCTGCCTGCAGCAGCCGCTGGCGCAGGGCCCCGTACAGGTGTGATCCGGGCTCCGCTGGCAGAGCGGCGGGCTGCTCCAGGAGCTCGCGGTAGCGGCGGATTTCTTGGATCTTCCTCCGGGCGAACGCCCGGAGGGACCGGCTCTGTTCCTGCAGCGCCTCGGGGGAGAAGAAATGCAGGGCCTCCAGAGCGCCCTCCTCCAGGGCGGGCTCCTCCAGGGCGGCAACCAGGGGCGGAAGCGCCGCCCGGCCGGCCCGGTGTATCAGCGAGGCGGCGGTCCCGGCGACGAATCGACTTTCATCACCCAGCGCCCGAATCAGCAGATCGGCGGAAGCCTCGGCATCAATGTCGGCCAGAGCCCGCAGGGCTTCGTCTCGAACGACCGGGCTCGGATCGCTGCTGCGCAGTCTGACCGACTCGTAGCAGGAGCGGGTCCGCCACTCTGCACAGGCTCGCAGGGCCGATATTCTATCGGAATCGTCTGCGGAGCCGAGCAGCACCTGGAGCGTGCGCCGCCCCTGCGGGGCATCGCTCAGCTCGACGAGCACGGCTGCCGCGGCGGCCCGCACCGCGGGCTGCGGATCGTCGAGCAACGGGTGCAGCCGGGTGCCAAGACCGGTGGCATACCGACTGAGCCGGTGCAGCGCCCGCAGCGCCTGCAGGCGGACTTCGGGCACCGGATCCTGCAGATGCGCGCTGATCTCCGACAGGGCAGAGCTGGCTCCCATGTTCCCCAGGGCGGTCAGAACAGCCGCTCTGACCCCGCCGTCCGGGTCCTGCAGGGCAGCCACCAGGCCATCCGCCGCTTTGGGCAGCTGCAGATGGCCGAGGATCTCCGCCGCCGTCCGGCGCACGTGAGGATCCGCCGCGCTCAGGCTCTTCAGCGCCACGGCTGTCGCGTTCTCGTCCCTGGCGAACCCTCCGAAAGGCTGTTCCTCCTGAACGAAGATGTCCGGCCGGCCTGCCCGCAGGGCTTCGAACAGGGCCTGCCTGTAGGCTCTGCCTGCGAACAGAACGACGAGGACCGCGCCCAGAGCCACGGCGGCACCGACGAGATAAACCGCGTCAAGGGAAAACAGTAGGCGCAGAGCGACCAGCACGGCCCCGGCCAGGGAGATGCCCAGCGGCCTGGCTATGCCGGTGACGAGCATCCTGGTTTGTTCCCGCTGTTTCGGCCTGACGATGTTGAAGACAGCCTGGTAGGCGGAAGTGGCGATGCCGAGCTGCCAGGACATCTGGAAGAAGCGAAAGACGATCAAGGCGCCGAAGAGCGGAAAGAGGGCGGCCAGGGAAAAACCGGCCAGATAGATGAAGGCCAGCACCCAGATCGAGGGCACGAAGCCGATGCGGGCGAACAGCCGGTTGGCCGCCAGGAGCGAGAGAAGGAAGCCCGCCGCCATGGCCGATCCCTGGAACAAGCCCAGGAATCCCGCCAGACCGTCGGCCCCTGCATACTGCAGCGTCGCCTCCCGGGAGAATGGAAACAGCAGCACGAAGTACATCGTGCCGTAGAGAATCGCCGCCGCGGCGAACCAGCGCATGAAGCGCGAGCCTGTGACGAACGTGAATCCCTCCCGCACGCTCGTAAGGGGACCCTTGTCGGCAGCGCCTCGACGGCGGGTGATCCGGTCGCGCTCCCCGCGGGCGCCGAGCGCCGCTGCTTTGCTTTTTGGCGATCCACCGGCTTCGCGGATCAGCAATTCTATCAGCACAGCCCCGACAACGAGGGTTCCCCCCCAAACCAGCATGAGATTGGCTGCTCCCAGCACGCTCACCAGCGGCTTGGTCACGAGCCCCCCCACGGCGCTGCCCAGGATCCCCCCGGCTCCCAGCAGGGGAAAGAGGCGCTTGGCCTGACGGGTGTCGTACACCATCCCGGCGGTGCCCCAGGCAAACAGATTCTGGATCGTCCAGAAGATGTAGATACAGAGGAACAGGATCGGATACAGCCAGGAGAAATCGGCAATGATTAGAACGCGGCCGAGTCCCAGCGCCAGAGCCAGACCCAGGGGCAGAATCCTGTAGAGAAGCTGATGGGCCATCCGCCGAAGCAGCGTGCTGATCAGGATCGTCACCGCCGCGGTGACCAGCCCCAGCGCGATGTACATGTAGGGCAGGGATTGGAAACCGAAGCGGGTCAGGAACAGACTTTCGATTCCCGGGGTTCCGATGAACATCCCTGCCGACACGAGAAACATCAGGCCGGTGAGCAGCAGCGCTGTCTTCCCTTCACCAGGGCGAAGCTTGAAAAAACGGGCCAAACGGTTCATCCAACTCTCCT
>JAFGQJ010000383.1 GCA_016935715.1 Spirochaetales bacterium | reverse complement strand
GTGCAGGGTGAGATCACCTACTTCGAAGAGAACAGAGAGCGGATGCGCTATGACCTCTATCGTGCGATGAAGCTGCCGATCGGAAGCGGGACCGTGGAAAGCAGCTGCAAGAACGTCATCGGAGCTCGGATGAAACAGGGTGGGATGACGTGGTCGGAGTCCGGGGCCGAAGGGATGCTGCAGATCCGCACCTCACTGGCCAGCCAGCGATTTCTGCAGGATTTCCGCCACACCCTCCGGAGGGCCGCGTGAGCGCTCGTGTACCTACTTCTTCGATGCGCTCCCAATTATGCGAGCAGGCAGGGGAACACAGACTGTTTGATTACTTTCGAGGAGGCACCAATCGAAGCTGCCCTGGGGGGCGAAGTGTGCCACAAGATGCGCCATGTTTTAGATGCCTATATATGCAATATGCGGCAAACTCGGATCAACCCCGTGTGAAGCTGCCTGAAATCGGAACTCATTTCCTGCCTGTAGTGTGATTAGCAGTGGTCGGAGCTCTCGGGGCGTGCTCAGATAGCCGCTTGCCGCCTCAGTAGGCGAGCTCCAGCTTTGCTTCGCCGTAGTAGTGGCGCAGGATCGCCCGGGCGTCGAAGCCCACCGAGGCCATGCCCGCGGCACCGCTCTGGCACATGCCCACTCCGTGGCCCCAGCCGGCGCCGGTGAACACGAAGTACTCCGGCAGGCCGTCCGTACCGAGCTTGGGCTCCACCACGAACAGGTTGCTGCGCAGACCCCCGAGCTTCCAGCGGATCGCGTCCCACTTGACCGTGGCGTCGCCCGCGCTGCCTCGGATCCGGACCTCCGGGATGCGGCCGCTGGCCCCCCGCCGCACCGCCGTGATGGCCAGCACGGAGCCCAGGGTCTCACCCAGGCCCAGCCGGGCCTCGATCTCCTCCCGCGGCACCCACAGCCTCCAGCGGTAGGCGCTGCGGTTGGAGTAGCTGGGATGGGAGCTGAAGGTCACGGGGCGCTCGGCCAGCCAGCTGGCCAGGTCCGCCGGGGGCAGGGGATCGGATCGGGGAGGCAGAAGCAGGTCAGCCCTCGCCGGGAATTGGGAGGGGAAGCCCCATACGAATTCGGTGGTTTCGGTGTGCCCGCCGCAGTTGGCGGAGTAGAAGGCGGAAAGGGGCTTCCTCTGATCCCCCGGCTGAAGCAGCAGCAGCCCCCGGGTGGCGTCCAAGGCGGCCCGGACCGTAGGGTTCTCGCTTCCCATGCCCCGGTATGCCGCCGAGACCACCGAGCCCATCAGATCGAATCCCCGTTCCGCGAACCGGCCCAGGTTGGCCAGGGTGTAGCTCCGGGCCGCCACCGCCTGGGCCTGCAGCGCCGCCGCCGGCCAGGATGAGGGCATCTCCGAGGGCAGTACCGAGTACAGATACTCCTCGATCGTCAGCTCGTTGACCACCGTGATTCCTCCGGGGTGGGGCGTGGCCTCGATGATCCCCCGGTACATTCGGTCCTCGCTCCCTGCCCAAAAGCTGCTCTGCCCGTAGCTCACGTCGAAGAGAATCGTGGTATCCGCCGGATCGAGGTAGGAGAGGCGGACCTCACCCTGGTACTCCGCGAGCAACTCGCCGCGACGGTCCAGCGCCTGAAGGCAGGCGCTGTCCCCGAGACGGAGCATCACGATCATGCCGGCCTCTCCGCCTGCGCGCATCCCTTCACCTGCGCTTTCGATTCGGAAAGGGCCGCCGGTCTTGAGGTAGAGCTCCTGAACGTTCTCGGCCAGACCGACTCGGACGGCAGGAATGGAGGCGCGATCGCTGGGAAGGGAATCGGCCTTCTTCGGCTCCGCCGCTTCCCGCCTGAGCTCCCGCTCCACGCGGGCCCGGGCGGTCAGCTCGGGATGCGCGGCCAGCAGCTCCGCGAGAAGCGCGGGCACCTCCGGGTTTCCGGGCAGGGCGCGTTCAGCCCGGCGCAGCAGCCCGTAGGCCTTCTCTGTCCTTCCGTCGGCCATATAGATGCGCGCCAGGTGCAAGAAGGCCTGCGTGAGATTCCGATCCTGCGACAGCGCCTCGAGCAGCTCCGGCTCGGCCTCCTCGGGAAGGCCCATTTCCTGGTGGAGAGTCCCCAGACGGAGCCAGGCCAGGGGTTGATAGCTGCGGCGCTCCAGGGAGGCGGCCAGGGCCCGGGCAGCCTCGGGAATACGTTCCAGGTCGATCAAAGCCAGGCCCTTCAGGTAGAGGGCTTCGGCGAGAAGATCGACCGCGTCCGAAGCCAATGCCGAGGCTGCCCGGGCATGGGAAGCAGGCTCTCCGGGGACCGTCGCCTCCGGGAACACCTCGAGGTAGCCGAGGACCCGCTGCGGCAGCCCGGCGAACAGTGCCGTCTGGGCCGCGGCTATAGACAGGGATTGGCGGTTCCGAAGGGAATCCGGAGCTGCAGCCGCGAGGAGAACCTCGAGTTCCTTCAGCGCTCCCAGGTGCCGCCCGGCTTCCCGGAGCACCTGGACCAGGTTGAGCCGTGCACTGCGGTCGCCGGGCCTTCGATCCAGGATTCCGCGGTACGCCGCCTCCGCGGCCTCCAGATCGCCCAGGTAGTAGCCGGCCACGGCTTCGGCCTCTGTAAGGGAAGCGGGACGAGCCGGGGGTTCGAGCTTAGCCTGGACCGGGGCTTCGGGCGACGAAGCGGAGGCTTCAGCCGGCGCTCCGTCCGGCGGGGTCGTACAGCTCCACAGAACAGCCAGCATGGCGCCGGAGACCAGGGCCGCGATCGCCGGAGCGCGAAACGAACGTCTCATCTGACCCTCCTGGGGTAAAGACAACGGTCAGCGGCGCCCGGGTGTACTCCTCCCCGGGACGGGCAAAGATCTCTGGAGCGGAGCGAGTGTCGATCGCGGAGCAAACGTGTATCCAGACTACGTCTCAAGGAGTACTGTGTAATCGATTCCGATGGATTTTTCAATATCGCAACAACGCTCGTGAAGTGTTATGTTTAGACACATGAATCCGGAGATCGTGATCAGGAGCGAGACAGACGCCGATGCAAGCGCCATAACCGAGGTGACAATTGCCGCGTTCAAAACCCTGGAGATCAGCAACAACACCGAGCAATTCATCATACAGGCGCTGCGCGCCGCCAAGGCCCTCGCGGTATCGCTGGTCGCAGAAGTGGACGGCCGGGTTGTGGGGCATATTGCGTTTTCCCCGGTGTCCATCTCGGACGGCACCAGGATCTGGTATGGACTTGGTCCGGTTTCTGTGCTGCCGGAATACCAGCGCAGGGGGATCGGCAAAGCCCTGATAGAGGAAGGGCTGAGACGATTGAAGAAGCTGGGTGCCGGAGGCTGCTGTTTGGTGGGACATCCGCAGTACTACAGAAAGTTCGGCTTCGAGAACGTTGGCGGGCTCGTCTACGAGGGTGTTCCGCAAGAGGCGTTCTTTGCTCTTTCATTTGACGGGCACTTTCCGAAGGGAGAGGTGGTTTTCCATGAGGCATTTGAGGCAGACGGCGGACAAGGTGCTGCAGCGAACGGCTAGAGCAGCCGCCGGGCTTTGTGGTTATCCGGACGCGCTATCCCTGGACGCTACAATTTGGGTGCGCACGCCCACGCAGTCTCCGCCCTGTCGGTGCCCACGTTGATCGAGTAGTGAGGTTCACCGGGTGGAATGAGGATAGCATCCCCGGCCTGAAGCTCGTGATATTCATCCAGGTTCGGCAGATGCATCATTATGTGACCCTTGATCACATAGCAGATCTCGTCCGATCCCTCATGGCCGCTGTCCAGCTCGGCTTTTTGACCCGGCAAAAGGCTTCCGATGGAGAAGATCAACTTGCCCGTATGAGCATAGATCTTCGTGAACTCTTCTCCCTCCATGATGGGCTTGGTCTGGTTCGATCTGATGACTTGCGCCGCCATGTATTCCTTACTCCTCCTGGTTTTCTCGGTTTGCCCGCCTGCACGGAGAGCGGTTTCTTTTTCCGGCGAACCGTTCGATCTACTCGGGAGCTGTCGACCTGCACGCCGGTCACGAGTACAGGTTCTGAGCGTTCCTGTAGAGCAACTTTTCGGCCAGCAGTCGTGCCTCCGCCAAATCGAAGTAGCTGCCGTCGACTTTTTCAGCCAATACACTGGCCACGACATGCTGGTAGGCCAGCAACGCTCCGAGTGATTCCTCTGAGGTCCAACAGTCACCGCCCCAGGCAATTCTGTCGCTGGAGGGTACCACCTCGATGTACTCATGCAGCGCCTGCAGCGCCGCGCTCGTCGATATGAGCGGCAGCCACACCATATCAAGATGAACGTTCGGGTGATTGTGGGCTAGGGCGCCGGTTTCGTGTATCCAGGGATAGCCTCCGTGGAACAGGACGAAAACAATATCGGGATATCTTTCAATGACCGGCTCCAACAGGAGCGGATTCGAACCCTGCAGCCGTCCCAGGCCTGTATGGACCTGATAGGGAATTCCGAGTTCTGAAGCTATTCCGCAGGTTACGCGGAAGATGTAATCTCCGTAAACCAGCCGTTCCTCTTCGGTTGTGTCAGCCGGCGGCTTCATGAATATTCGAGCCGCCCGATCGTACGACCCCGTGCCCAGAGCCAGCGTGCGTTCATATGCTGCAGCCAGCTTGAATGCTACCGCCCCATTTTTTACGCTGTTGCGGAGAAACTCGTTCAGCAGCTCAACATACCCGTCAAAAGTGAGGCCATCCAGGTGCAGGAATCTCCAAGGGGAGTTGCCGTCGTGATCTTCGACACTCGGGTGAAACCCGGCCACGAACATATCGGTACGCACCACCGGTTTGAAAAGGTCCGGGTGACCGAGATCTGATCCGGTATTCCAATAAACGTCGGCCAGCGCATAGCGATACCTGCAGTGTTCCCTTAGAATACGGAGGTGTGCCTCGGGATCGCTATGCGTGTGCGATATTCCGGCCGAGAGATTTCGCCAGTTGCGAGCAGTCAGCTTTCCCCCGATTCGGTAGATTCTGTCTAACGCCTTCTCCAGCCAAACATAATAGGAATTGTGTCTGGCCTGATCGAGGAAACGATCATGGTCGGAGTCGCTTTCACCGACGGATATTCCCTGCCAGTCAACGTATGAGCACTGTAAGATCCTCTCCAAAGTCAACGCGTTCTGGTCTGCATCCTCGAGATGATGCTCGTGCGAGGAAACGACGGGAAGTGTTTCGATGTGCTCTGCAATAGCTCTGTACGTCCTGGCTGACATTACGGTAGTCCCTTCGATGCAATTATAGTGTCAGCACGCCGTAAAGGCTACAACGGCAGAAAGGAAAAACGATAGGAGTCGGTGAAGATATCCAATCCGGGATCTTTCGAATCTCAATTGCGCTCGAACTCCCGCATGAGCCGATAGAAATCCACCACATTGATCCAGGGGAAGGAGGAGGGCAGGATCACGGGAAGCGCTTCCTCCTGCAGCTCGAAATCAACCTGGACGCGGGCCAGGGCCACTTCCCCGAGGAGTTTTCGGTAGCGGCCCTTCAATTCCTCGGTATCCTCGAGGATCGACAAAATTTCGCTTTCCATCTCCAAAGTCGTGGACAGGTCGGTTTGATCGATCAGCGTCAGCGCCTTCTCGAACAGCTCCGTCTTGCTCTTGATGCCGGCCTTGGTTTCCAGGAGACTCTGGCTGATATCCTCGGTTTTCTGTTGAATCTCGATGATCTCATCGGCCGGCGTTTCTAGAAAATCCACGAACTCTTCGAGCTCGGAGCTGGGTACGCGGAGTATCAAACGATCCTCCAATCGGGAAACCACGTATCCCCCGTTGGTCTCCACCCACTGCTGGAGCCTGTCGGCTGCTTCGAAGCGGTTTTCGACGAGGATCACCGCGTCGAGGGTCTGGCGTTTGGTGCCGGTTTCGCAGAATACGGTCTGGGAAGCCAAAAGGATGAGGAGGACGGATAGCGCGACTGCTGGAGCCTTCACGGGATCTGCACCTCTCCAAAGGCCTCCAGGATGTCCTGGTAGTGCTGCTCCAGGGCTTGCTCGTCCGGAAAATATGCCTCGAAGACCACCAGGGTCGGTTCTTCCTGCAAAGGCATAGCTCCGACCAGATAATAGTAGGGATCGGTCTTTTTGCTCGTGAAGAGCACCAGCGACACGGGGTCGAGATCGATGGTCTCGGCCTTCCGATAGCGGGGTCCGAGGTGATAGGACAGAGCCCTTTGCCAGAACAGAGAATCCCCTCGAGGATCGTTTTTCACGGTACCCAGGCGGATGCGGGTACCGTCCGCCGCCTCGGCCCGCAGCACTCCCTTCTGCTCGAAAACCGCCACATCGTCGGGCACGGGCACTTCGGCCTTTCCCGCAAGGCCGTTCGTAGTTTCGTAGAGCGGATGGAGGCGCTCGATCCAGGGAAAAGGCACGGGTCTCTCGATTGTCTCGGCTTCCTTCAAGCGGGAGTGCAGCTCCACGGTGATGCGCGACATGGCGATTCGCTTCTCGAGTACCTCCGAAGACAGTTCGAGCCGTTCGATGATCTCGGTGTATTCGCGTATCTTTTTGAGTATTTCCAGGCGCTCTTTTGCATCCTCGATCCTGTTCAGCAGCACGTAGAGGCGGTCCCGTGCCCGCATGGCCACGGCGAGGCGGCCCGACGAATCGGTGAACTTGTCGGTGACGTCATAGGTCTCGATCGCCTTGTAGAGGACCTCCCCCAAATCGAGAATCTCATCGAATACGTTTCTGAACTCGCCGGCGGGAACGCGAATGATGATCCTTTCGCCCGAGGATTCCTCGACATACCCGCCGGCCTCTTCGGCCATGTCGGCTATCTGCCTTTTCACCGGTTCCACCCTGTCTATCATGAGGGAGCAGGCCCCCGAGTAGACCCGGATGCGCTCGCTTCTGGCGTCCGTGGGCAGGGATGCGGTGATGGCGCCGCTGCCGATGATCTCCCGTTCGCGGGCCGCCCGCTCCGACTCCACAGGCGCTTTGTATGCTTCCTGCTCCCCTCCATTGTGCACGACGCTCCCCGCATGTTCGACAGCGTAGGTATGGGGTCCGGATACCGAGAGGTGGAACACCCGGGCAGCTGCATGCCGGCGGGAAACCGCATCCACTTTCAGAGGGGCTCCGTGAAGGTCTCCGTACAGGGAAACGAGCGTGTCCCCTCTGCGCAGATCCCGGGCCTCGACCCAACGGCACGCACGGGGGCTCAATGATTCCTGCGCAGACAGCTCTCCGGGAAGAGGGCGGTGTTTCAACCGCCTGCCGTCCGCTACCAGGAAAGGATGGTGTCCCGTCACCTTGATGGTTTTCGAGCCCGTCTCCACGGCAACCACGTCCCCGGAGTAAGCCAGACCGATCGTCCGCACCACCTGCCGCTTCCCCCACCTGTCGGCCACTGGGTCATAAACCCGCAGACTCGTTCCCGGCCACACCGCTTCTATAGGAATCAACCCGTCTTCCGTGACCACGGGGGTCCCCGCCAGGAAGCAGCCGCCCTTTTCCGCGGCAGCGGGCTTTTCCCCCCTGGAAGAGCCTGGGGCTGTGGAAGCCCCCGCGGCTGCTGCCTGGGAGTAGGACGCCCAGGTGTCGATGTCGGAGGCTTCCACGTCCCGGAAATCGATCGTCTCGAGGCTGTCCAGGATCGCAGACCGGTGCCGACCGTACTCCTCGTGGCGGCCCGAAGCCTCGGCTACGGCGAGGGTGTCCTCAGCCACCAGGATGGCCGTGAGATACTTGTAGGTGTCATCGCCGTAGGGGAGGGTCCATTCCGAAAACGAGCCGTTCAGGCTTCCCGCCTGGAACTCATTTCCGGAAGAAACACGGAGGTAGCCCTCCTTCTCGAGGTGGTTTCGAAGGGCCTCGCTCCAGAACTCGTGGTTCTGCTTGGGCTGGTTTTTCATCACCCGCACGCGATAGATCATCCCCTCCGGGCTCATGGCTGCATACTGATCCTGCACCTCGAGCGGGGCGAACCCATCGGGAGTCTCGACAAGGATTTCCTTGCAGGAAAAGAGCGCAAGCAGCAGCGCTCCGAGCAGCAGCACGGGAAAAACTCGCTTCTCGATCATATCTGATTCAAGTGTAGTTCACCGCAGGCGTGCTGTAAAGTTTGCTTTTGAGGTAGGGGGCAGGGGGAATTGCATATCTGCATCCAGCTCAGTAGTATGGGAAAATCATGATAGACCTGGACACCATCCGTTCTGCCCGGCAGCGGATCGATCCCTACGTGCATCGGACCCCGCTGGAGCGCAACCGGACCGTGAGCGAGCTGCTTCGCTCTACCTGGGCCAGGCTGGTCGCTCAGTTGTATGAGATCGAACCATTGACCTGCAGTAGATGCGACTCGCCGATGCGGATCCTTGCCGTGATCACCGAGCCGCAAGAGGTCAAGAAAATCCTGCGGCATCTGGTGAAGGGCGG
>JAFGQJ010000382.1 GCA_016935715.1 Spirochaetales bacterium | reverse complement strand
CATCTGGAAACACGACGCGAACTTGAAGCTCCGCCGCATCGAACGCTTCACCGGACTGTATAGAAGGATCCTGGGAAATCTGACCTCGAGCCCCTAGCCCGCCTCCGGCAGGCCGTTGGCGCAGCCGAAACGGTCAATCCGCGAGAGCCCGGATCAGCTTTTTGAACTTTCTTCCCCGGTCGAACTCGTTGAGAAACAGCTCGAAGGAGGCCGAAGCGGGGGAGAACAGCACCGAGGAGCCGGCGGAGGCCGCGGAAACGGCCTGCTGCACCGCCTCCTCCAGGGTGTCGAACGGTCCAAGGTAAGCAATCGCGCCTCGGGCGAGCAGTTTTTGCAGCTTTGCGGTGGCACTGCCCCGCAGCAGGATCACCGTCTCCGCTCGCTGGATCTCCTCCATCAGCGGGCCGAAATCCAGGCGCTTGTCCGTGCCGCCGGTGATGAGGTGGATCGGAGGCTGCAGCGCCTTCAGAGCCGCAGCCGTGGCCTCCGGTATCGTGGCGGCCGAATCATTGTAGTAGCGAACGCCTCCGACCTCCGCCGCCAGCTCGAGCCGGTGCTCGATGCCGGGGAAGGCGCGCAGACGGGGCGCGACCTCGTCGGGGCTGGCCCCGAAGCAGCAGCAGGCGAGGCCCGCGGCCAGGAGATTCAGACGGTTGTGCTCACCCGGCAGGGAAAGCGGATCCAGCTCCAGGGGCAGCTCCCGCCCGGCTTCCCGGATCACCGCTCCCCGCTCGAGGAGGTACGCTCCACGATGACGGGCGGGCAGAGGCCGTCCGGAGAAGAAGCGGACCCGGGCGCGGGTGTGCTCTTCGAACCCGCGCTGCAGGGGATCCTGGAAATTGAACAGGGAGTACTGACGGTCCGTCTGGTCCGAGAAGATGAGCTTTTTGTCCGCGATGTAGCTGTCCATGTCCGGGTATCTGTCCTGGTGGTCCGGAAGGATCACCGTCACCACCGACACGAGGGGCGCCAGCAGCCCCCGGCCGCGGATATCCCCCAGCTGCCAGGAGGAAAGCTCCAGCACCACGGGTGCATCCGGATCGGCCTCATCGAGAAAGCTGAGAGGGCTTACCGTGATATTGCCTCCCAGGCGGGCTCCGGGATCGGCGGCCCGCAGGCAGTGGTGGATCGCGGCGGCGGTCGTGGATTTGCCCTTGGAGCCGGTGACGGCGATCAGCGGGCAGGTGGAGAGCTGGAGAAACACGGAGAGATCCGTCTCGATGCTGCGATCGTGGTCCCGGGCGGCTTGCAGGAAGGGGGAGGCGGAGGGGACGGCGGGGTTCTTGATGATCAGATCGGTGTCGATGAAATCCCCCGGTTCGTGGCGTCCGAGCACGGTACGAACTCCCGCGGCCTCCAGGCGGGGGAGGAGGGGGGCGAACACCTGCGGATCGTCCCGGTTGTCCGTGACCGTGACGCTTGCGCCGTGGCGGGCGAAGAACAGCGCCGAAGCCAGCCCTCCTCCGTGCAGGCCCAGCCCCATCACCGTAACCCTGAGGGAAGAAATATCACCGAGCTGCAGTGTCAATGCGGTACTCCTTCAGATCCCGCCTGTTGAGATACATCTCTACCCGCAGGCCGCTCCAGATCTCCTTCCACTCGGGGGGGACGGCGCCCCTGAGCCGGCGGAAAGTCTCCAGCTGCTCGGAAAACGCCTGCCGCCTGAGCGCATCCTCGATCTCCGGCATCACCGGGCGGAGGTATTCCAGGGCTCTGTGCAGAAAGGGAAGCAGCTCCGTTCGCCTCCGGGGATCGGGATCGATTAGGTTCTGGCATACGGTTTTGTACTTGCACACGTAGGGATAGAAGGGATAGGTCCGCTTTCCCTCCGGAAGAAACAGCTTGCTGAAGAACCTGGTGAGATCGTTGTCCATCCAGACGCCCTGGACCATGTAGCCCCTGCCGATCTCATCGACCCAGGTATTGGAGATGGTCTGATCGATCACGAAGGTGCCGATCTTCCCCGACTGGGTCTGCACGCTGCTCAGCGGAATGCAGGTGGCCTCGAGAAACAGGCAATCGCTGGCATAGGCAGCGGTCAGGTCATTCGACCCTCTGTGAAGAAGTTCGTGCATCTGGGGGCGGTACATCAGATCCAGTCTCAGCAGATAGAGATACTGGCAGGATTCCAGACGGTAGAGATGAAAAAAGCTCGGATGAAGGATGTCTTCCGGATCAAAGGCGTAGGTCAGATCCGCGAACAGCTGCGGGACACGGCGGATCAGCTGATCCAGGACCTGGCAGAGCAGCTGGATATACCGGGGCTCGGGCGCCGGGATGCGTACATCGTGATGGATGGGCAGCTGGGGGACGGTGTACTCCGTGCCGAGGCGCAGGAAAAACTCCTCCCCCTGATTGTAGTGCCGGGTGAAAACACCGGAGCCCCCGTCGGTCCGTCTCAGGAGATCGTTGATGTGCGGATCCGTGTAGGTGCAGCGGATTGCATTGTCTGGCTGCGGCACTCTTGCTCGTATGACTCCCGTCTTGGTCAAAGAGGTTCGAATCGATAGATCACCCAGTCGCTGCGATCCAGCCGCAGATAGACCCGTTCACGGATCTGCCGGCTGGTGAATGCCGGCCCCTCGGCCTGGGGCGCATCGGTTGCGGGATCCTCCTGCGGAACCGGTACCCATTTCGTATAACTGACCCGGAACACCGGCTCGGGTTCCCCCCGCTCCTGGATCAATTCCAGTCCCGTGACCCCGTACACGGTCTGGCCGTCGCTGAGCTCGGGACGCCCTTCGGCGTCCCATACATCCGCCGGGATGATGTGGGAGCGGCCCTCGTAGCCCATGCTGACCCGGGACAGGACGTAGAGGTTGATCACTTCCCGGATCGTCTCTTTTCCGGCCCCATCCGCCACGCAGTCCTCCATCAGCGTGTGGTTCAGATCGTTCATGCTCAGGTAGTAGCTTTCCACGACCTGACGTGCAGAGAAGCCTCTGGTCTGCCTGGGAGCCAGGATATTCTTCAGAAACGAGCCGCCCAGGACCCCCGCGATCACCACCGCCGCGGTCGCGAGGGCTACGGTCTTCCAGTGCTTCTGCCAGAACACCCTGCGCCTGTACGCCTTGGAGAGCTTCTGCTGCTCCTGCTTGGCCTTGCGCCGGATCTGCTCCCGCTCCATTTCCGTGACGTCCCGGTACAGCCCCTCCCTCTTGCAGTCGGCGATGATCTCCTGCCACTGTTCCAGGGAAGGGGGCGGGTCCTGGTGGCGGCCCAGGCCGGCCATGATCTTCCGGGAAAGATCCTCGCGGAATCCCGGCTCGGTCAGGCTTGGGGGCAGCAGGCGGGCATGGCGCGCCAGGTTGTGAATCTCTTCGTCGCTCTGCGCTTCGAAGGGGTAGCGACCCAGGCTGATGCGGTGCAGCAGGGCCGCCAGGCTGAAGGAAAGCGCTTTCTCCGGATCTTCGATATCCGGATGGTTGATCGCCTCGTATACCCGCAGCTTGTACGGCTCGGGATGCATGCTCCGCAGCTCCCGCATCAGGGGTCCGGGAAAAAAGAGGATCCCGCCGTCATCGAGGAAGTACACCGAGTCGGTCTGGAGGAGTTCGAGGACCTGTCCCCGGCTTTTCAACGTGACCAGGGCGCGGATCAGACGGCTGAGATAGGGCAGGGCGGCGGAGAAGGATTTCTGGATTGCCTCCTCCAGGAAAATGCCGCCCAGGTACGGGCCGTGCAGATACAGGCGGCCCTCGTGCCTCAGGACCCCGTCAAAACGCCACTGATCGATCTGTCCGTCCCGCACGATGCGGGCGGGGAGCTTGCGCAGATCGGCGAGCTTGGTCAGGACGAACTCGCTGCGGCCGGCACCGACGGGGATGGCCAGCACCTCGCCGTGCTCCCGTATGAGCTTTCCCCCCGATGTGCCGTTCATGGCGAGTGCTCGCCGAACACGACGGCGCTGAACACTTCGATTTCCGTGTCCGCCGCTCGCCAGCAATCACCGGGAAGCCCCGCCTTGTAGCAGGTATGCGTCAGGAAAGTATCCCGGTCCCAGCCGTATTCGGTGGCCACCTGTGGAAGAAGGAGCCCGGATCGAAAGCCGCTTCTCAGCATGATCCCGTGCACGCCGACCTCGATCTCCCCGACCGACTCGATCCGGCGAAGCGGAGAGAGAACGGAGATCTCGATCTCGATGTCTTTCAGCTCCCCCTCCGTGAGGGGGGGGAAACGGGGATCGTTGAACGCGCTGGATTGAGCGGTCTCGGCCACGGTCTCGATGAGGGGCTTGCTGGGGATTACGAAGCCGATGCAGCCACGGAGACTGCCGTGTTCATGCAGGGTGACGAAGGCGCCGCATTTTTTTTTTAGAATTTCAGTCGGCTCGGGATAACGGGGCCTGCGCTTCTCCAGGCGGGCGCTGATGGCCTCTCGGGCCGTCTTCAGCAGGATCTGTTTTTCCTTCGGGGTAAGCTCGAAACTCATGTGCCTGGTCTCTATCCGTCCTGCAGAATAAACGAGGCGTAGCGAACGACCTTCTTCGGATCCCGCACCATGGGCAGAGAGCTGCCCTGCGCCAGAAGAGTGACCGTTCCTCCCAGCCTGCTGTTCAACAGGAGTATAGCAGCTACGCAGCCGGCGCCACAAGAGCAGATCCGTTTCGCTTCCGCCGCCTCGATGAGGGACTGCCAATCCCCGTT
>JAFGQJ010000381.1 GCA_016935715.1 Spirochaetales bacterium | reverse complement strand
GGGATCGTGAAGAACTGCACGGGTCCGCCGCCCGCCAGGGGATTGCCCGCCGGATCCGCGGCTTCCTCACCGAAACGCAGGCAATACCCGGTTTGCGGTTCGAATCGATCCAGAGGCAGGACGACCAGCCGGGACGAATCGAGCCAGAGTCGCGAGATCGCAATGGACGGTTGGATGCCGAGTGCTCCCGCGGTGGGTTCGCAATCCATGGCTTCGCTGAAGGTGATGCACAGCCCCTCCTTCAACCCGAGCGGCTCCCGGATGTCCGCTCCCGTTGGGGGAAACAGCTCCGCGGGATCGTTTCGTACCGGCTGCACCGATTCCAGCTCAGGGGGCTCGACGTCCTCCTGGACCCAAAACACGAACTTCCGGGCTTCGGCCAGAGGAACTGCGGCCGCGTCCTGTATCGACTCGTTTACTTCGACCGTCAGGCGGGCACAGTGCGGCCAGTACTGCTGCGGCTTCAGCACGAGCACGGTCTGCGCGTTCTCCCAGCCGGTGTGAATGGGAGTATCCGGTTCTACGCTCAAGCCGCCGGCCAGAGAGGCGGGCTCCACGGGCTCCGAGAACAGGATCCGTATCGCCGTATCCCGGGCGATCATCTGCCCGGATTCCGGTTCGCAGCTCAGAACGCGGGGGGGAGACTCGTCCCTCTGCCGGAAGTAAAAGGGCACGATATGGTGGACGGAGCAGGCGGCACCCCCCGCTTCGTTGAAGCTCCCGGAAAACGAGAACACGTAGCGCCGGCCCGGTATCAACTCGGACTGGGCGTGGAAATACACGGTTCGATCGTCCCAGAGACAGTAGCCCTGAAGCGCCCCGCCGCTGTCCCTGACGGAGATCAGCGCTTCGACCGAGCCCTTGTCCACTTCGAAAGCGAAGCGAATGGAGGGTCTCTGCTGCTCCGTCAGGACCTGGTTTTCCGTATCGGGGCAGCAGGTGATGCCCGAAGAGTCAGGGATATCGATCAGAAGGCCGCAGGAAATCGAAAGGGCCAGGGCACCGGGGATGAGGATCCACCGCATCGCGCCGCTCATCGGACCACCTCCACCTCGGTTCCGTCTCTCAAACCGCCCGGCGGATCGAGCACGAGCTCTTCTCCCGCTTCCAGACCATCCGCGACCGCGACCAGATCCCCCTGCCTCTGTCCCAGCACCACCTCCCGCCTGAAACAGCGGGAGCCGCGAATCAGGAAGACGGCGGCCCGGCCCGCGGCAGGATGCTCGGCTTCGGAGATGATCGCGGAGAACGGGATGGTCACACACGCCTGCTCCTGCCCCGTGAAAATTCTTACCCGCACGAACATTCCCGGGATGTAGAGTCCCTGCGTGTTGTCCACGCCTACCCGCACCCTTGCCGTCCGGGTCTTGGGGTTTATGTACGGGGAGATCAGCTCGACCCGCCCGACGGCCCTGCCCTGAGACTCTCCCTCGAAGCGGAGCTCTGCATCCTGACCGATACGCAGTCGCTGCAGGTCGGTTTCCGCTGCTTCGATCTGGGCGTACACGATCTCGGTATTGAAGAGCGTAAACAGAAGCGTGTCCTGATCCGCCTTTTCCCCAACCTCCACGAAACGCATACCCACGATTCCGTCGATGGGCGCCGAAACCACCGCATCAGCGATCATCATCTCCACCCGGCGGAGCTCCGCCCGGGCGGACCCCAGCTCGGCCCGGGCAACCCGCAGCTGCGCCTGAAGCATGCCGGTGTTGATCCGGGCCAGCACCTCTGCCCTGCGTTCCTCCTCCTCGGGGACCTCCAATCCCGCTGCCAGGATATCCTGATCCCGATAGCCGATCCGCCGTATCTCCAGCTCCTTCTCGGCTCTCCTCAGCTCCATCTCGGCAGCGATGAATCGGGTGTGCAGGGCCTGCAGCTCCCCTTCGGATATCCCTCCGGCCCGGAACAGACGCTGCTTGTTCGAGTAGACCTGGGCGATATTTTCGTACTCCGCCTCGGCCTGAGCCAGCTGCGCTTCGGCTTTGTGAATCTCGAGGATTCCGGCTTCCACCGCTTTGCGCCCTTCCCGCAGCTGCTCTTCGGCCAGGCCGAGTCGAGCCTGCCTGGAGGCGACCTCGGACTCGATTTGCTCCCGACTGGTGAGAAGCCTGTCCCGCGAAAACACCGCCAGAACCTGGCCGCTGGACACCCGCTGTCCTTCCTCCACCGCTACAGCTTCGATGATCCCGTCGATGCCGGGATAGATATCCGCCTTGCTCTGGTAAACCAGCGTGCCGAAGGTATCCAGGGCCGGCCGCATGTTCTGAAGGTGCGAGCAGGCTGTCCGGACCTTGCTTCGGGCCGGGATCCCATTACTCTCATCCCCCCCGGTTCTTCCCGAACATGCCGATCCGATGACGATCAGAGCGAGCAACAATGCCGAGTGCTGAAGCTGGCAAAACCGGCCGCCTCCTGCCATGGTCACTGCTCCGCATCCGCCGTAAGGATGCAGCGGTGGCTGGATTCGAGCAGCTCCGATCCGCACTGAGCCAGCAGTGCCGTCTCCAGCCGGAAGAGATCCGCGATCCGCGACAGCTGATCGACCCTCTGCCGGGCTAGCTCGATCCCACTTTCCAGGTACTCCAGCCGGGTGAGCTCCCCGATCTCCAGCATCAATTCCTCGATGGAGAGCCTCTGCTCCTGCAGCTCGATCCTGTGCTCCTCCAAATGCAGGTTTTCCAGCAGGCTGGATCTTTTCTCCAGCTGCCGGAAAATCGAGTATTCGAGCGCCTGCTGCGCGCGCTCCATTTCGGACTCCGCCTTCTGCAGCTCGACCTTTGCCGCCCGCAAATTCAGCCGGTCGTCCAGATTCTCCACGGGATCGGCGGAGACGGCCGCCGCCAGGGAGCGTTGATCCCGGGTCCGGCCGCCGGCGGTGAAACCCGTCCGAAACGGAATGAAGGGTGTCGAAAAATCCAGGTTCACCCCGACGGAAAAACCCGGATCCGTCAGGGGGAACTGCCGTCCGGCAACGCTCAGCTCCAGCTGCGTGGAAACGCTGGGAAGCCAGCCCCAGCGCGCCTGTTGAACGGCGGCCTGCAGGGCCGTTATCTCGACCGCCCGCTGCTTGAGCTCCAAGCTGCTTCTGCGCGCACGGTCCAGGTAGTACGCGGGATCGTCGATGGTAAGCATTCCCCTGAAATCGGGATTGATGGCGCCGGTCAATTCCACAGATCCCGCCGGAGGGATATCCAGCAATTGTTTCAGCTCGAACTCCAGGAGATCCTCCTCCTGCCTCAACAGTCCCAGATCTATTTCCAGCTCCTGAACCGCAAGCTTTATGTCCATGCAGTCCAGGCGGGTGATCTCTCCCAGGCTCAGCTCTTCTTCCGCGATCACTACCTGTTCCCGGCCTCCGGCCAGGCCTCGTTCCAAGATCGCGATCTGCAGCCCGAGCTTGAGGATCTCGACGAAGCGGTTGACCACCTCCAGGCGCAGCTCCTTCTCCAGCTCCCCGATCGCGCTGCTGCGGATGCGCAGGCGATCCGCCGATATTCTTCGTTCATGGATGCGGGTGCCCCCGGAGTACAGCAGCTGCTCGATTCCGATCGACATCTCCCGCAGGCGGCTGTCCGGGTCGTAGTAGACGACCGTATCATTGTGGGTGTAGCCGATGGTGAGATACGGAAAAAAATCACGGATGCTCACCGCGTGGCGGGCGGACTGGAAGACATAGTCCAGGCGTGCATATTCGATCGAATCGCTGCTGCGCAGGGCGCGAGCCAGAGCCTCTTCGATGCCCAGGCGGATCACCTGGGCGTCAGCCCCCGGGGCTGCCAGCCACAGCAGGCACCCGCAGCCCAGCAGACCAAGAAATCGATATCGGAAACCCGAACGCATCATGGAGATGCCCCCCGTGTGCCGCCGCCTTCGAGCTGTTCCAACGCGGAGGCGATCGATGCGCCGAGGCTCGAGTCCCCGCCGAGAAGAACCAGAGCCCTCTGCAGCTCTTCCCTGGCCCGATCCGTCAGGCCGAAGGAGCAGTAGATTTCCGCGAGATCGATCGAAGCCTCGCAGAGCCGTTCGCTGAAGCTCTGCGATTTCAGGTACAACTCGATTGCTCCCGACAGATCCTCCCGCCCGCGCCTTACCTTGGCCATGAGGATCAGCAGCTCCGCGTCTTCGGAGCTGATCGAGAGGGCGTCGGCGAGGAGCGCCTCGGCTTCATCGATTCTCCCCTGCTGCAGGTACAGCCTGGCCAGCCATTTGCCGGTATCCAGGTGGTGCGGAGCGAACTCCAGCGTGTGCTGCCAGTAGCGCTCGGCCTGTTCGTGGTTCTCCAGGAAGTAGTAGATCTTCCCGATGAGGAAGGAGTTCGCGCTGAACCGCGGGGCCGACCCGTGATTTTCCACGAGCAGCAGCAGGGCCTCTTCGAGTCTCTGTTCGCTGTAGAGGTTCCTGGCCGCGATGTAGCGTTGGAGCGATTGTTCGGTATACGGTTGCGCCGACTGTCTTGCACAGAAGCACAACAGCTGAAAGCACAAGCAGGCAGCAGTCAGCAGCCCTGCTGTTTTCATCTTCTTTCAGGGGTGCTGAAGGTTTCCTCCCCGGCTGGGGAGCTCAGTGTACCACGTCCCG
>JAFGQJ010000077.1 GCA_016935715.1 Spirochaetales bacterium | reverse complement strand
CTGGGCGGCGGGAGAGCAGGAGAAAGAGGCGCCTTCCGGAGGTGCCTCCGCCTTCGAGGGCATGACGGTGGACGTCATGTACATGGCCACGGGAGGCCACACCGATACGGAAAAGCTTCTCGGCGAGTTCGAGGCCAAGTACGGGGTGAAGGTCAACTACACGATGATCGCTCCGGCCCAGTACGATGCCAAGCTGGACACGGAGCTGATCCCGAAGACCGGCGCCTACGATGCGGTCTGGCTGCCCTGGCGGACCTTTCACCGCTGGGTGGCCGCGGACTGGATCGAGCCCATGGATGCGCTGCTCGCCGACGGCAGCCTGGTGGATGCGGCGCAGCTCGACCTGGATGGCTTCTTTCCTCCCGCCGTTTCTTCCCTTCAGGTGGGCGGCAAGCAGTACGCCCTGCCCAGCTACAACGACGGGGCGATTTTCGCCTATCGTTCGGATCTGTATCAGGCAGCCGGCCTGGGAACGCCCCCGGACACCTGGCAGCAGGTGCGGGAATACGCGGCCAAGCTCCACAGCAGAGACACCGCGGGGTTCGCCATGCGCGCCTCCAAATCCGGCGGTGGCCTGGGCTGGATGGTGCCGATGCTGCTCAGAGCCTGGGGCGGAGGCGTGGTCAGGGACTTCCCGAACGACTGGCGGGGCAACCTGACCAGCCCGGAGTCGGTGGCCGCCCTGGAATGGTACGTGGATATCCTGTCCAACTACACCTTCGACGGCGGGCTGACGGCTCACTGGATGGAAATCGTCAATGCCTACACCCAGGGCAAGGTGGCGCAGGTCCCGGAGGCCTGGGTGCTGATGGGACAGTTCCTGGAGCCGGATAAGTCGGTCGTCTACGACAAGACCGCCTTCGCCATTCCTCCCCGGGGTCCCGCAACGCGGATCGCCTCCGGAGCCGTGCACGGGCTCGGTATCCCTGCCAACTCCCCCGATAAGGAGCTGGGATACAAGTTCATCGAGTGGGTGCTGAGCGAACACACGCAGCGCCGAAACGTGGTCGAAAACAAGTCGACCACCATCACACGGCCGAAAATCATGGCAGAGGACGTGTATGTCCAGTCCTTCCAGTACGGCGGCAGGCAGTTCGTACAAACGGTTCAGGAATCCCTGGACAAGTACGTCAACGCCCTGTTCCGGCCGATGTCCCCGAAGTGGCGGGAGGTCGAAGAGCAGCTGGGCATCGCCGTGAGCAGCGTGCTTGCCGGACAGGCGCAGCTGATGCCCGCCATAGAGAAGGCAAACAGAGAAATCACCCGGATCCATCAGGAGGCCGGGTACTAGGCCTGTAAGAAGTCCGTAGAGGGACGATCGGACAAGTATTTCAGAACCCGGCCCCGTCCGCAGGATGGGACCGGGTTTATCCGTATAGTTACGGGCAAACAAACCGACTAGTAACATTGGATGTATCAATGAAGCGCAACGCGAAGCTCGGCAGGCAAAGCCAGGTGGAGTACTTCAAGCTGCTCATACCGATACTGGCGCTCGTGCTCCTGTTGATCATCATCCCCCTGTCTTCCGTGGTCGGGCTGGCCTTCACCAATTTCAGTTTCGTCACCATGAAGGAGAATCGCTTCATCGGTCTGGCCAATTTCGTGAAGATGGCCGCGGATTACCGGTTCTGGAACTCTCTCAGGGTCGCAGCGGTTTTCGGAGGCGCAACGGTGTCGCTGCAGATCGTTCTGGGTTTGGGGATAGCGCTCATCCTGGTTACGAAATTTCGAATCGCCCGGATCAGCAGGACATTGTTCCTGCTTCCGCTTACCACACCGCCCATCGTGGCGTCCCTGATGTGGAAGCTGTTCTTCACGCCCACCAATCCCGGCATGAACTACGTGCTCGGGCTGTTCGGGATCAAGGGACCGAACTGGTTCGACAAGCCCTTTTCTGCGATGTCGGCGATCGTGATTGCCAACGTGTGGCAGTGGACGCCGTTCTGCATGCTCCTGTTCGTGGCGGCCCTGGAGAGCATGCCGGAGGATCCCTTCGAATCGGCAATCGTCGACGGGGCCAATCTCTGGCAGCGATTCTGGAAAATCACCTTTCCCCTGATCTGGCCGACCGTCACCTTTGTCGCCACCTTCCGGGCAATCGAGTCGCTGAAGCTTTTCCCGCTGGTATACGTGATGACCGGAGGCGGGCCCGGCATATCGACCGAGCCGATCAACTACTACGCCTTCTCCAGCGCCTTCGAGTACAACAGGATCGGATACGGCTCGGCCCTGGTGGTGGTGATGATGATCCTCGTGGTGCTGATCGTGATCGTCCTCAAGCGCCGCAGCTACGAGGTATGAGGATTTTCGTATGAGCGTGAGGCTTTCGGTCAGCAAGGCGATCTCCAAAGTCGCGGTTCACCTGGTCCTGGCGGTCATGATGCTCATATTCCTGTACCCCGTGATCTGGCTCCTTCAATTTTCGCTCAAACCCCATGTGGAAGCCTTCAAAGTGCCGATCGACTGGACGTTCGTCCCGAATTTCGTCCACTACAGGAACCTGCTGTTCGAAGGCGTGTTCCTGGGCAGGCTGCTGAACAGCTTCATCGCCTCCGGGACCGCAACGGTGCTGTCGATCGCGGTCGGCGCTCCCGCCGCCTACGCCCTGTCCCGCCTGCGCGCGCGGGGCAAAAACCTCATCCTTCTGACGGTTCTGACTTCCCGGATGGCTCCGCCGATCGCCTTCATCGTTCCCTATTTCCTGATCTACATCCAGCTGGGCCTGACCGACAGGCTCGTCGGCCTGATCCTGATCTACACCGCTTTCAGCCTGGGGCTGGTGGTGTGGTCCCTCTGGGCGTTTTTTGACGCGGTGCCCAAGGAGCTGGACCAGCAGGCCCAGATCGACGGTGCCTCGACGATGCAGATTCTGCTCAAGATCATACTGCCGGTGGCGGTGGCGGGGCTTGCCAGCACCGGGGTGCTGTGCTTCGTTCTGGCCTGGAACGACTTCATCTTCGCCCTGATTCTGACCCGTACCCGTGCAGTCACGGCGCCGGTGGAGATCACCAAAGCCATGGCCTATCAGGCGGAAGAGCTGGGGATGGTAGCCGCCGGTGCGATCATCGTGGCCACGCCCGCGATCATCTTCTCCATCATCGTGCGCAAATACCTGCGTTCCGGAATGCTGGGGGGCGCCCTGAAGGGATAGCCGGCGTCCCGATCGCAACCCGGAATCCTGCCTAGAAACGTGCGACCCTCGGCGGAAGGGGATCGGCGGTGAACATCTGCCGCTCCAGGCACTTTTGGAGATACAGCTGCCGGACCTCTGCGCAGCCGGGGTCATCCCAGAGGTTGTCCTGCTCTTTCGGATCCCTTTCCAGATCGTACAGCTCCCCCTCCTCGAGACCGGCATAGACGATTATCTTGTAGCGCTCATCCCGGACCGAGGCCAGATACGGCAGCGGATCCCGATGCTCCGACATGGCGTTGTGGTACTCGCTGTACACGTTTTCCCGGTGGCGATCTGCATCCCTGCGGCCGGCGCACAGATCATACAGCGATCGTCCCTGCATTCCCTGGTGCACCTTCACTCCGGCGGCCTGCAGGAGTGTCGGAGCCAGATCCACCAGCTCCACCAGCGCCGGGCTCACCAACGCCTGGCGGAAGCCCGCCGGCCAGGAGATGATCAGCGGCACCCTGGTCAGAGCGTCGTACAGGTATGGGCCCTTCAGGTAGATCCCGTGATCCCCCAGCATCTCCCCGTGGTCGCTCATGAACACGACCAGGGTGTCGTCCCGCAGCCCGCTGGATTCCAGGTAGCCCAGGATGCGGCCGATATTGGCATCCATGTTCTCGATCATCGCGTAGTAAGCGGCCGTGATCCTCCTGTGCTCCAGATCCGTGGTGCCGGCAAAGGACAGACCGCCCCCGCCGTAGGCGCCCTGATGATCGATGGCCTGGAAGCGGGGCTTTCTCTCCAGTTCCCCCTCCCTGTAGTCCGGAAGGGGCATGTCTTCCGGTCTGTACTTCTGCAGGTATTCCGCCGGAGGGTCGAAGGGATGGTGGGGGTCGAAGAAGTTGACGCTGAACAGCCAGGGCCGTCCGCGATTCCTGCGGATGAACTCGATCGCCTTGTCCGCGCACCAGTACGATTGATGCAGCTCGGCCGGCATACCGGCCCAGCTGTACCGGCCGTCCGCTCCGAGACCCTCCGGGCCGAGGCGGTTCGCCCAGGCCGGGGGTATGGGATAGATCTGCTCCCAGGGCTTGCCCCGAGAAGCCACCCACTGGATGTACTCGTTCTCCTCCCACTTGGGAAACGGTCCGTGGCTCCAGTGGAACGTGGAGTACCCATCGTCGATGCGTTTTTCCGCGCGGCCGTCACAGGGGCTCAGATGCAGCTTGCCGGCCAGTCCGCAGGTGTATCCGCAATCCGCCAGGATCCGCGTGACCAGCAGCGTGTCTTCCGGAATCTGCTGTCCGTTCTGCCGCAGGCGGGTCGTGCTGGGGTATCGCCCGCTGAGAAAGCTTCCCCTGCTGGGCGTGCACACCGGACACTGGCAGAATGTCCTCGTGAAGGACACGCCGGTTTCGACGAGCTTGTCGAGGTTGGGAGTCCGGATGGTTGGATTTCCCAGCGCCCCGATCGTGTCGAAGCGCTGCTGATCCGGGCAGATCCAGAGAATATTGGGAGGTGTTTTCATCATAAGGCGATATTAAATTCACTCCTTTTGGCCGTCAAGTGGGCTCGTTTCAGGAGCTCCTGAAGGCGAGATCTTCTACAGCGGGTTATCCGGCTGGTTTT
>JAFGQJ010000076.1 GCA_016935715.1 Spirochaetales bacterium | reverse complement strand
GCGAGCTCAGGCCGCGGCCCGGAACGACGGAAACCGGATCGGAGCTCCGCACCACCTCCAGCCTCTCGCCGTACTCCTCCCGCTGATAGCGAGGCTCGCTCTGGAGGTGCCACCGGCCCGCTTTGTCGATCCCCACCAGAACCTGCCGGTACTTTTCCGGATCGAGGTTTCTGGAGACCGAGGCGGCGGAGCGGCAGGAGACTTCGTGCTCGCCGGATCTGCCGCCGTAGAGTATGCAGACGGTCGTTCGTCCCATGGCAGTACTATAGGGTATTCCGCCGCCCTTGGCGAGGGTCCAGCCCGATGCTCCTACCTGTGCTGCGGCAGGAGCAGCATTCCCGCGGGGATCAGCAGGGGAACAGAGAAGTGCTGGGACTTGATCTCCCCCTCGTGCTCGAAGCGGGCGACGAGGTTGAGGGACAGGGACAGATCTTCGTCGATGAGATCCGCGGCGCTCTGTCGGCCGCCGGCGCTGCTTCCGGCCAGAGCCATGGTCAGAAGAACCTCTGCGCCTGCGGGTATGACGGCCACAGAAGCCTGCCAGCTGGAGACGGCATAACCGCCGAAGCGGGCCGCCACCTCCACCTTCTCCGCGCTGCCACCGGTGGTGTTGGCCAGAAGGATGCGCAGCTGCCTGTCGGCACCGCGGCTGATGAAGCCATACTCCACGATTCTCAAGCGGTTTTCCGCCAGGTGGAGCTCCCGCAGCGCGTTGCGCCGGCCGCTCAGATCCCTGACCGCTTCGGGATAGCGGGGATCGACCGGATCGAGGCTGCGCAGCTCCCGGTAGAGGCTCAGGCTGCGGTTGTAGGCCTCCACGGCCTCCGGGATGCGCAGCTCGCTCTCCAGCTGCCAGCCCAGCTCGGCGAGCAGCTCAGCCTGTCTGGACAGCAGGCGCTCGCTCAGGTCGGTCACCAGCGGCTGCTCGCCCTGGCTGCGTCGGAAAAAAGAGGCCTGGAGGTACAGCCGCTTCTCCAGGCAGAGCCGGAGGACTTCGTTCCGGCGGGATTGCAGAGAGGCCGGACTCTGGAAGGCTGCGGCAAGGGCAGCCTCGATCGTCGCCTCCGGCGGACTCTCGACGAATTTCATGATCCGGTTACCGAGAGGATCGAGGATGAAGAAGGACGACGGGCCGGGTCGGCCGGGTCCCTTCGCGGCCGTATCTCCCGTCTCGACGGCCAGGCGGTAGAAGGCGGGCAGGGCCTGGCGGTGACCGGCGCTGAACTGGGCCAGTCTCCAGCGAACCGAGCCGTCCGCGGCGAAACACCACAGCTCCCCGGCCGTTCCCAGGAAGAATCCTCCGTCGGCGCGGGTCTGGAACACCTGGGGGAAGAGCAGGGTGCCGCCGGTGATGTCCGGGGTGATGGAGAAAAGCTCTTCGCCGTCCAGGTCGAAAACCCGGACCTTGCGGGCCAGCAGGTCGTAGACCCACAGGCGGTCCTGCGCGTCGATGCTCAGCCCCGTGGTGGGACCCGGGGGCAGCGGGATGTCGCGGCGGGAAAGCTGCTCCCCCCTGCGGGTGAAGACGGCCAGCCCCCTGCCGTCGGACAGCACGATTCCTCCACGGCGCAGGCTCGCCGCCTCCAGGGCACGGGGGAAGCCGGTGTCGAACGGCTCGGGGTCGCTGAGGTCGCCGTGCATCAGCAGGAGCGTGCCGGCCTGGTCGTCGTAGAGCATCGGCTGGGAGAGCGGGTTGAGCAGCAATCGGGACGGGACGAATCCCTGCGGAAACTGCTGCGCCGCGCTCAGTTCCCGAACCGTACGGACGGTCATCTGCAGGTGATCGCCCAGGGAGAGGACCCTGTCGTCGAACAGCAGGATCGGCCCGCCGGGCGCGGCGGCAATGTCCAGCGGCTGCGGAGAGGCAGCCGTCCCACCGGGAGGGCCGCCCGGGGCTCCCCACAGTAGGGAGAGGGAATCGAGCTCCACGATTCCGGCCAGGCGGGGAGCGCTCTGTTCAACCACGCCTCCCAGGTCCTGCTGGGCTCCCAGGGGGAGGGCGGCCAGGATCAGGGGGAGCAGGAGCGGAAAGAGACGCCGCAGGCTCATCTCCCGCCTCCCGTTTCCCGGAGGATTTCCCGGGCCACCTGAGCCTCCAGCCAGGGAACGGGGCCGTCGGCGTAGATGATGCTCCGCTCGTGCCCCTTGCCGAGCAGCAGCACCGTGTCTCCCCTCTCCGCCAGGTCGAAGGCCCGGCCTATCGCCTCCCGCCGGTCGGGGATGATGAACAGCCCCTTTCCCTGCTCCCGCTCCGGATCTTCCCGCCGGCAGCCGACCGCGATCTGCCCGAGGATCATCTCCGGCTCCTCTCCCCGGGGATCTTCGTCGGCCAGGATCACGATGTCGCAGTAGCGGGCCGCCAGCTCTCCCTGAAGGGGCCGTTTCTCCAGGTCCCGCTCGCCGGCTGAGCCGAACACGACGATCAGGCGTCCTTCGGTGCCGCCGCGGACCAGGGGAAGCAGCCTGGCGAAGGCCTGGGGAGTATGGGCGTAGTCCACGATCACCCGAAAGGGCTGACCCGCGCTGATCGTTTCCATCCGCCCCGGTACGCCTCTGAGCCCGGGGAAGTGCCGCGCAAGATCAGCCGGGGACACGGGAAGCAGGCGCAGCACGGTCAAGGCGGCGGCCAGCAGATTCTCTATGTTGTAGTCCCCCGGAAGTCCGAGCCTGGCCCGGAGCTCGAGATCGCCGTAACGGAGCGTGAAGGTCGAGCCGCTGAGATCGGATCTGTCCACCCGGGCCCACAGGTCGGCGCGGGGGTTGTCCAGACCGTAGCACAGGACCGGGGCGGCGGACTGGTCGATGAGATAGCGATGGCTGGGATCGTTGATGTTGACCACGCCGAAGCCCGACTCTGCAACGCTGCGGAACAGGTTGGCCTTGTCCGATCTGTAGCGTTCGAAGCTCCCGTGGAACTCGAGATGCTCGTGGCTGATGTTGGTGCACACGGCGGCCGTGAACCGCACCGCGGACAGGCGGCCGGTCTGCGCCGCCAGCCCGTGGGAGGTGGCTTCCAGCACGGCGTACCGCTTCCCGGAGTCGGCCATCCGCCTCAGCAGGCGCTGGATATCGGGGGCTTCCGGCGTCGACTGCCGCAGCGGATTGGCGGTTACCCGCCCGGCGCTCTTCATCTGAACCGTGGAGACGAATCCCGAGGGGCTGCCGAGCGCTTCGAGCAACTGGTGGATCAGCCACACAGTGGTGCTCTTGCCGTCGGTTCCGGTCACCCCGATGACCGACAATTCACGGGAAGGGTGCCCGTAGAAGGCGGCGGCCAGCTCGGACATGCCTTTCCTGGAGTCGGGAACCTGGAGGTAGGCGACACCGTCGCGGTAGGAGTCGAGCTCCCCCTGGTGCAGGACCGCGGCCGCGCCCGCCTCGATAGCCGGGCCCACGAAGCGGCGTCCGTCGGTGTGCAGGCCCGGCAGGGCGAAGAACAGGTCCCCCGGCCGAACGCGCCGGGAGTCGTAGGCCAGACCGCGGACGCGGGTCAGCGCATCACCGCGCAGACGCACCTCCCCGCTCAGAGCGGGAATCAGGGTTGCGATCGTTCGTCTCTCGGAGCCTGGCATACGCTTGCGTGCGTCCCCCGGGGTCGACTATAACCCCGGAAGGCCGCCGTGGTATAGTAGTTCGGCAAGCTCATGAGCCGGACCTTCGAAGGATTCATCGTTCACTCCTATGCCCGGAGCAAAAAGGACCGAACCGCCCTGTACCTGCTCGGACGCCTGGACGACGGCTCCACCTTTGCCGTCGTGGAGAACCGCTACCAGCCGAACTTCTACGTCCGCCGCAGCGATGCAGAGGCGGTGGAACGGGCCGCTGCCTCTCTGGCGGCCGGCCCCTCCGCAGAAGCCGTGCAGGTGCATCCCTGCGCGCTGTGCACGATGGACGGGGAAGCGTGCGCTCAGGTGGTCTGCCCGACCCAGGAGATCAAGAGGAGTCTCAGGGACGCCCTGCAGCTGCACGGCACCCGCACCTACGAGGCGGACCTGAGGACGGCGGACCAGTTCAGGCTGGAACGGCAGATCCACGGCCCGGTGCGCATCCGGGGGGAGGCGAGAGACGGCCGGCAGGTGAAGCGGGTTTTCGTGGATCCGGAGGTAGAACCCGGATCCTGGCAGCCGAGGCTGTCCGTGCTGTCCATCGATATCGAGACGGACGTCCGCACTCAGGAGGTGCGGGCCATCGCCCTGAGCCTGCAGGATCCCTTCCGGGAGCCCCCGGCCGCGGGAGAGGAGGTGCTGTTCCTCGGGCCCGAGCTCGAAGCCCGGGGGGTGCAGTGCTACCCGCAGGAGAGACAGCTGCTCCAGGCCTTCCGGCAGCGTCTCGTTGCCCTGGACCCGGATGTGATCACCGGCTGGAACGTGATCGATTTCGATCTCCGGGTCCTCAGCGACCGTTTCCGGCTCCACGGCATCCCCTTCGCCCTGGGCCGCTCCAGGGAAGCGGCGGTGTATCTGCCCCAGAGCGAGGGCAGGGGGAGCCGGGTGATCGTGCCCGGGAGGCAGGTGTGGGACGGGGTGCGCATCGTGCGCGCCTCGCCCGACGCGTTCGACGACTACAGCCTGGAAACGGTCGCCGGCGCCATCCTCGGCTACGGAAAGAGGATCGAGATCAGGGATGGAGAGAACCGGATCCAGGCGATCGACCGGCTGTACCGGGAGCAGCCCGCAGAGCTCTGCGCCTACTGTCTGGAGGATGCCCGGCTGGTGCACCGCATCATGGCCAGGACCGGCCTGTTCGAGCTCACGCTGCGTCGCTGCATTCTCATCGGCGTGGCTCCCGACCTGGCCTGGACGAGCATCGCCGCCTTCGAGCACCTCTACACCGAGGCGCTCCACCAGCGCGGGATGGTGGCTCCAACCTTCGGCGTCGATGCATTGCCCCTGGAGGGTGCTCCGGGCGGCATCATCCTTGCGCCCCGCCCCGGGGTGTTCGACGATGTCCTGGTCTTCGATTTTCAGAGCCTGTACCCTTCGATCATCCGCACCTTCAACATCGACCCGCTGAGCTACGCGGGGCCGCCCTCCCACGCAGGCGAGCAGCAGCCGCAGCCGCCGATCCGGGCACCCAACGGGGCGCTGTTCAGCCGGGAGCCCGGCATCCTGCCCGAGCTTCTCGACCGCTTCTTCGAGCGGCGCTCCGCGGCTCAGAAGGAGGGAGACGCCGTGGCCTCCTTCGTCTACAAGATCATCATGAACTCCTTCTACGGCGTGCTCGGGGCCCGGGGGTGCCGCTTCGCCGGTTCGGCCCTGGCCGGGGCCATCACCAGCTTCGGACAGCAGATCCTGGGCTGGTGCAGGGATCATCTGGAGGAGCTGGGCTACACGGTTCTGTATGGGGATACGGATTCCCTGTTCGTAACCGCCCTGGAACAAAGCCGGAGCGTCGATGCGGCCTCAGCCCCGTTAGACGGGGAACGGATCAGCCGGCAGGTCAACTCGGCCCTGGAGCGGCACCTGGCAGAGACCTATCGGGTCGAGCCGCGGCTCAATCTTCGCTACGAGAAGCGATACAGCCGCTTCTTCCTGCCTCCCCTCCGCGGGGCAAACGGAAAGGAGGAGAAGGGACGGGCCAAGGGATACGCGGGCCTGCTGGCAGAGGAGAGCGCCGCAGCGACCGCAGCAGCCGGCCGGATCGAGATCAGGGGCATGGAGGCGGTGCGCCGCGACTGGACCGACCTGGCTCACGATTTCCAGCTTCGCCTGCTCGAGCTGCTGTTCATAAGTAGCCCGATTCAGCAGATCAGGGAATACGTGGAGCAGCTGGTGGCCGCCCTATACCGCGGGGAGCTGGATGAGAAGCTGGTGTACCGCAAGGCCCTGCGCAAATCCATATCCGCCTACACCCGCAGCACCCCGCCCCACGTGAAAGCGGCCGTCCTCCTGCCCCGCACGGAACAGCGCGGGCTGATCCGCTACCTGATCACCCGGGAGGGACCGCAGCCCGAGGGCCGGGTCAGCGCCCCGATCGACTATGACCACTACCTGGAGCGGCAGCTGGTGCCGATCGCCTCGGCCTTTACCGAGGTGCTGAAGACGGATCTCGAGACCCTGTTCGGCCGGGGAGGCCAGCTGTGGCTGTTCTGAGCCCCGGCGGCGAAGAAGTCGACTGTCGAGCATCTTGACATTGCATTCATTTAATGAATACAATGCATGCATGGAAAGACATCAACTTACGATCCGTAGGGTACCCGACAGGGTCAAGAAACTCCTGAAGGAACTGGCCAGGCGCGATGACAAGAGCATCAACCAGATTTCCCTCGAAATTTTGGAACGCGGTCTGGGTTTGACCGGTGAGGAGATCATTTACCACGATCTCGATGATCTGGCGGGAACCTGGGTTGATGATCCGCAGTTCGACAGGGCGATAGAGGAGCAGCACAGGGTCGATCCGGAGCTCTGGAAATGAGGATTCTCGTCGACACGAACAGGTACCGTGACTTCTGTGAAAACATTCCTGAAGCGCTCGAGGTATTCCAACGAGCGGAGCAGATAGCGGTACCTTTCGTAGCTCTCGCCGAGCTGAGAGCAGGATTCATGGCAGGCAATCGCGGCAAAGAAAACGAAAGAGTTCTGAACAGCTTTCTGAACCGCCGCAGAGTACTGGTCCTGTTGGCCGATGAGCAGACGACATTTCACTATGCCCGTTTGTTTTTTCAACTGCGGAGCCAGGGAACCATGATCCCCGTGCACGATATCTGGATCGCCGCTTTGGCGGTTCAGCACAATCTTCCGCTGTTCAGCAGGGACGGTAATTTCGAGCACCTCCCGCAAATCACGAGACTATGAACAATAAAGAGCTGGCCGCCACCCTCAAGCAGATTTCCGTTTACCAGGAGCTTGCAGGGGAGAACCCCTTCAAATCCCGGGCATTCGAACGGGCCGCCCGCATCGTGGAGCAGTACCCGGAGAGCTTCGCGACCCTGATCGCCGAGGAGAGGATGAGCGGCATCCAGGGCATCGGCAAGGGAATCGGGGATGTGCTGCGGGAGCTGGCCGGAACGGGCCGCTCCTCGGTCCTGGAGCAGCTGAAGGCGGGGTTTCCCGCCGGTCTGGAGGAGCTGCTCACCGTGGGCGGGCTGGGTCCCAAGCGGGTCCGCCTCCTCTGGCAGAAGCTGGGGATCTCCAACCTCGGGGAGCTGGAGTACGCCTGCCGGGAGAACCGCCTGCTCGCCCTGGAGGGCTTCGGGGAGAAATCCCAGGAGAAGATCCTCAAGGCGATCGCCTTCAAGAAGCGCTTCCGGGAGATGCACCTGTACGCGGAGACGGAGGCAATCGCCGCGGAGCTGCTGGAGCTCCTGGAGCGAAAAGGCCTGTTTGCCCGCATCCACCTTGCCGGCAGCCTGCGGCGGGGCAAGCGGATTCTCAAGGACGCCGATATCCTGCTCATCCCGCGGGGGCAGGCGGATGCCGGGCAGCTGCGCAGTGCCCTGACGGAGCTGGCGGACGACGGACCCGGGGATGAGGGGGTGATCGGGGCGGGGGAGACCAAGGTATCGATCCGGCGCAGGGGACTGCAGGTGGATTTCCGCATCGTCGAGCCTGACAGCGAGCCGGCGGCCCTGCAGCACTTCACCGGGTCGAAGGAGCACAACACGATTCTCCGCGGCCGGGCCAGGTCACTCGGCCTGAAGATGAACGAGTACGGGGTGTTTCGGGGAGATGAGAGCCTGTCCCTGGAGGACGAAACGGCGGTGTACCGGGCCCTCGGTCTGCCGTGGATTCCGCCGGAGCTCCGCGAGGGGGAGGAGGAGGTGGAGGCAGCGGCGGCGGGAAAGCTTCCCCGCCTGGTGGAGGCCGGGGAGATCAGGGGGATGATCCACGTACACTCCAGCTACTCCGACGGGCTGGCGAGCGTGGAGGAGATGGCCCGAAGCTGCCGGGAGTCGGGCTACGAGTACCTGTGTCTCAGCGACCATTCCCGCAGCGCCGGCTATGCCGGCGGGCTGTCCATAGAGCGGCTGCGGGAACAGATGGCCGAGGTTGCCGGGCTCAACAGGAAGCTCGCGCCCTTCCGCATCTTCTGCGGCATCGAGTCGGACATTCTGGGCGACGGCAGCCTGGACTATCCCGAGGATGTCCTGGCGGAGCTGGATTTCGTGATAGGGTCGATACACTCGAATCTCACAATGAAGCCGGAGGCAGCCACCGAGCGGCTGCTTCGGGCCGTTGCCAATCCCTACATGACCATCCTGGGTCATGCCAGCGGCGCTCTGCTGCTGTCCCGGGCGGGGTACGATTACGACGAGGAGAAGCTGTTCGCTGCCCTGGAGAAAAACAGGGTCGTCCTGGAGCACAACTGCAATCCCCACCGCCTGGATCCGGACTGGCCGGTGCTCAAACGCGCCGCCCGGCGTGGGATACCCGTTGCTCTCTGTCCGGACGCCCATTCCCCCCAGGATCTCGGCTACATGCGCTACGGGGTGCTGATGGCCCGCAAGGCCTGGCTGGGACCGGACCAGGTGCTGAACTGCATGACAGTGGAGGAGATCGATGGATTTTTCAGAGCAAGGAAGGGTTGAACGAACGGACAGGATATTCACGATCCTCGACCGGGAGTATCCTCGGGCCCGCCCCCACCTGGATTTCCGCAACGCCTTCGAGCTGCTGGTGGCCACCATACTGGCAGCCCAATGCACCGATGAGATGGTGAACAAGGTCACCCCCGATCTTTTCCGCCGCTACCCGGATGCCGGGGCGCTGGCCGCCGCCCGGCCCGAGGAGCTGGAGCAATCGATCAGGAGCACGGGTTTCTACAGGAACAAGGCCAGGAGCCTGCTCGCCATGGCCAAGGCGGTCCAGGAACGGTTCTCCGGAAAGCTTCCCGAATCCGTGGAGGAGCTGGTCGAGCTGCCCGGGGTCGGCAGGAAAACGGCGAACGTGGTGGCGGGCAACTGCTACGGGGCCCCGGCCATCATCGTGGATACCCATTTCAAGCGGCTGGCCGGACGTCTGGGACTGACCGACCAGACCAACCCGGACAAGATCGAGTTCGCACTTCGGGAGCTGATGCCGGAGACCCGGTGGACGCGCTTCTCGATGATCATCAACGAGCACGGCCGCAGGGTCTGTACGGCCCGCAAATCCCTGTGCCCGGAGTGCGTGATAGCCGATCTGTGCCCGTTCCCCGACAAGTCGAAGTGAGAGCAGGCGGGATTTCACGGGACAGGTTGACAGAACGATCACGGCTCCACTAGAATTGATCCATGTTCGACACGGCTCTGGTAAAGGATCTCACCGAAATGCTGGGGAAAAGCCTCACCTTCAAGGATGTAGAGGCGATCGGCGGCTACGTGTTCAAGGACCACGGCTTCAGCATCCACGCCATCGCCGGCGTGGACAGGGGGGTGAGCATATCTCCCCTGAATGCCGCCAAGACCCTGGTCCAGCAGTGCGAGAAAACGAAGAAAATCATCGAGCTTTTCACCTTCGCCTTCGAGCTGGAGGGAGTTCCCCTCAACGGCCGCAATGTGGAATTGAACGGGCTGGAGAATATTCTCTACAGGCTGTCGCGAACCGGCGTGTTCTACGACTACCAGAAGCGCAGGATCATCAATGTCAAAGAGGATAAGTCGAGCCTGCTCAACTGGGGAGCGCTGCGCAACGGCAAGGAGTATCCAACGGTCATCGCCTCGGTGGACATCTGCCAGAACAGCGAGCTGGTGCGCAAGTACAAACCCGGCATGATGGAAAAGGTCTACTACCGGCTCTGGGGCTTCCTCAAACACAAGCTAGACCTGTACGAGGGACGGATCTGGACCTGGGCCGGGGACGGGGGGCTGTTTGCCTTCCGGGCCGAGAAGAGCATCCCCGACGCGGTCAGCTGCGCTCTGGAGATCCTCTACACGATGCCGGTATTCAACATCCAGTCCTACAAACCGATCAAGGATGATATCTGCCTGCGGATCGGAATGGATTTCGGAGAGGTGAAGTTCTTCGAGGATACCGGCCGGATCGTTTCCGACGTGATCAACTATGCCGCTCACCTGGAGAAGCAGGCCACCCAGCCCGGCGCCCTGAGCATCTCCAATGACCTCTACACGCGACTGCCTTCCTCCATGAAGGCCGTTTTCACCGAAAAGCAGGAGTTCGAGGGAAAGACCGCCTGGTCCACCACCGTCGCTTCCTGAGGCCGGGCATCCTCGCCGTCGTTTCCTATACGCGGGCTCTCACCGTGAGCTCATCCTCTACCTGGTACTGGTCTCCTGCGTGGTGCTCGGCGATGTGCCTGACCTTTTCCCGTTCCGCTTGCGAGTCGACGCTTCCGATCAGCCGTACCGTCTTTCGCTTTTTCAGAAGTCCCTTTCCGGAGAATTCCACGTTCACACCGCGCGCGTTGATCGTGTTGTCATCCTCGATGTCCCGCAGGATCATCTCTACAACTCGTTCCATGCGTTTTTCCTCCTGTGCGATCTAGTATTCATCCATCTCGTCGTAGTCCGGAGAGGGGGCGGCGGGGGTTTTCTCCTTCTTGGGCAGATCGGCGATGACGCACTCGGTTGTCAGCATCATCGCAGATACGGAAGCGGCGTTCTGCAGGGCCGAGCGGGTAACCTTGACCGGATCGATGATGCCCGCCGCTACCATGTCGGTCCAGACCATCCTCTCCGCGTCGAAGCCGGTTCCCGCCTTGGCCGCTCTGACTCTTCCGGCGGCCACCGCGTCGTCGATCCCGGCGTTGCGGGCGATCTGGCGCAGCGGTTCCTCCAGCGCACGCCTCACGATCCTGTAGCCCACCTTCTCCGATTCTTCGGCTCCCGGGGGCTCCTGCTCTTCCAGGGCCTTGATCGCCTGGATGTAGGTGACCCCGCCTCCGGGTACGATCCCCTCCTCCACCGCGGCACGGGTGGCGGCCAGGGCATCCTCCACCCGGTGCTTCTTCTCCTTCATCTCCACCTCCGTCGCAGCGCCCACGTTGACGACCGCCACGCCCCCCGACAGCTTGGCCAGGCGTTCCTCCAGCTTTTCCCTGTCGTAGTCGGAGGTCGTCTCCTCGATCTGCGCCTTGAGCTGCTTGACGCGGCCCTGGATGCTCCGCGGTTGTCCCGCCCCTTCGATCACGGTGGTGTTCTCCTTGTCCACCCGCACGAGCCTGGCTCTGCCCAGCTGGGACAGCTCGGTGCCCTCCACCTTGAGCCCCAGCTCTTCGCTGATGAGCTGCCCTCCGCTGATCACCGCGATATCCTCCAGCATCGCCTTGCGCCGATCGCCGTAGCCCGGCGCTTTCACGGCGCAGGCTTTCAGCGTGCCCCGCAGGTGGTTCACCACCAGGGTGGCAAGAGCTTCCCCTTCGACCTCCTCTGCGATGATCAGGAGCGGTTTTCCGGTCTTGGCCACCTTCTCCAGCAGAGGCAGCAGGTCCTTCATGGAGGACAGCTTCTTGTCGTGAATGAAGATGTACGGATTTTCGAGCTCGCAGCGCAGATTCTGGCGGTCGGTGACGAAGTAGGGTGACAGAAATCCGCGATCGAACTCCATGCCCTCCACGATCTCCAAAGTGGTTTCCATGGACTTGGATTCCTCCACGGTTATGACACCGTCCCTGCCGACCTTCTCCATGGCATCGGCGATGAGGGTCCCGATCTCACGGTCGTTGCCCGAGGAGACGGTGGCCACCTGTGCGATCTCCTCGCGCTCCTTCAGCTTCCTGGCCTGTTTCCTGATCGCTCCCACGGCCAGCTCCACCGCTTTTCCGATGCCCCGCTTGATCAGCATCGGATCGTGCCCGGCGGCCACGCTCCGCACCCCTTCGCGCATCATCGAATAGGCCAGGACCGTGGCGGTGGTGGTGCCGTCTCCGGCCACGTCGTTGGTCTTTTTGGCCACCTCCTTGATCAGCTGGGCGCCCATGTTCTCGAAGACCTCCTTGAAATCCAGCTCTTTCGCGATGGTCACCCCGTCGCTGGTCACCACCGGTGCCCCCCACTTCTTTCCCAGAACCACGTTCCGGCCCCTGGGACCCAGGGTGATGCGCACGGCGTTCGACACGGTTTGGATCCCTTTCATCAGAGCGCTGCGTGCGCTTTCCTCGTACTGCAGCTGTTTTGCCATTGCCTCTACCTCCCTGATCGCTCTACCGGGATCGGTTTTCGGGTAGTCCGATTATTTGTCTGCTATCTGTCTGCGGGTATGGATCATCCCCATCCATCCGCGTCCTCCGGTCGAAGAACACCAATGAACTTGAATGAAATTTACACCAAACAGGGCAGGCAGGCAACTAGATTTTCTGATCCTCCTGCTCGCAGGCTGTTCAGCATCGATGCCTCTTGTGGTACAATCGCTGCGGATCAGAGGCATGCTGAAACGATTCATACACCCGATCCTGAGCTTCTCCACCACCCACGCGCCGCTGGCCGTGATCCTGACCCTGGCCGCCACCGCCGTGCTCGGCTATTTCGCCACCCGGGTGCGGATCAACTCCGACTTCGGGGGTCTGCTGCCGGCGGACGCGGAGGTCAATAGGCTGATCGAAACTTACGGCGGGCAGGCACCGCACAACGAGCTGCTGGTAGTCGCGATTCAGGGACCGAAACTGTACTGTCCGGAAACCTTGGAGACCTTCTCCGCGGTGATCGATCGGATAGGGGCCCTGCCGGGCTTCAGCGGGGTGCTCTCGCCCTTCAACCTCCTGAGCTTCAGGAGAAGCGAGGCGGGCCGCCTGGAGATCGGTCCGCTCGCGGAGGGAGGACAGGCGCCGGAAAATGAAGAGCAGCTGGCCCGCTTCCGCGAACGCCTGTCCGCCAATCGCTTCGCCCGCAACCTGGTCGTCTCCCCGGACGGCTCGCTGCTGGCCGCATTCTTCCAGAAGCCCGAGCAGGGAGGCAACGTCGCGATCATGGAGGATGTTCGGACCATCACCGCCGTTCTGCAGCAGCCGGGTCTGAGCGTACACATCAGCGGTTCGATCCCCCTGGCCGAGCGTACGAACCACTACATCTCCCGTGATATCCTGCGGCTGATTTTGCTGTCGGCCGTTCTGATCATGCTGTTCTACTACGCCGGCTATCGCAGCGCCCGGGCCGTGCTGCTGCCGCTCGTGGTGCTGAGCTTCGGTACCCTCTGGGCGATCGGATTCATGGGGATCTTCGGTTTCGACATCACGCTGATCAGCATCGTCGCCCCCCCGTTGATCATGATTTTCGGCAATGAGTACAGCATCTACGTCATCCAGGAGTACTACCGGCTGAACGGTCAGCGGGCAGCAGGGAGGAGCTCCTCGAACGGCCCGGAGGATCCAGGCGATGTTCCCAGGATCAGCCAGGCGGTGCTGCGGGTGACCCGGCCGATCACCATGGCCTTCATCACCACGGTCATCGGATACCTGAGCCTCTGCGTCACCGAAATCCGCCAGACACAGGAGTTCGCCATCGTGGCCAGCGCAGGCTCGCTGGCCTGCGGCTTTCTGGCGCTGTTTTTTCTTCCCGCGCTCCTAACCCTGCTCCGGCCGCCGGCCGGCAGGCGGCGGGGGAAGCGAAGCGCCAAGCTCTTCTCGAAACTCCTCTCCCGGGCGGGGGATCTGGCCCGGCGGCGGCCTCTGCGGGTCCTGATCGTGCTGCCCGTGATCGTCGCGGTCTTTCTGTTTTCCATCCGATTCCTGACCTTCAACACGGATTCCGTCAAATACTTTCCCCGGAAGGATCGCTTCATCCGGGACATGTACGTCCTGACGGGAAAGATCGGCGGCTTCGACGAGATCCAGGTCACCTACGTCGCGCCGGACGGGCGGAAAAACTATTTCCTGGACCCCTCCGTGCTCCGGGAGCTCGAGGCGGTCGAGCGGACCCTGCTGGATCATCCTGATGTGTGCTACACCATTTCCCCGGCATCCCTGCTGGGCGCCGTCAACCTGGCACTGAGCGGGTTGGAGCAGGTGCCGGAAAACCGTGCCCTGCCCAGGCTGTTTCTGCCGCTGATAGCCTCCGTGGCTGCAGGCTCGGAGGGGGGGTCGATGGTCGGGAACCTGACGAATGAGGATCTTACCAGGGTGACGGTGAAGCTGCGGGTCTACAACAGCGAAACCGGCCACTTCATGGACGAGTACAAGTTCCGTAAGTTCCTCGCGTACCTGCGCGGTACCGTGGACGAGCGTCCGGTCGGGGAAGCCACCCCGGTCATCTGGGGCAATATTCTGCGCAAGCTCTCCCTGGCGGATACCCTGAGGAGATTTCTGATCATCTCCATGCTCATATCTCTTGCCTCGATCGTTTTAGTCACATCCATCACCTTCCGTTCTCCCGTGCACGGATTGTATTCGATCGTCCCCCTTGCCTGCGGCCTGATGTTGAACTTCGTGTGCATGTCCGTGTTCCGCATTCCCCTGGACATGACGACCATCATGGTGGCCAACATCACCATCGGCGTGGGCATCGACAATGCGATCTACCTCATCATCCGGTACCGCGGGGACCTCCGGGGGAACGGGGTGAGTTTCGGGGAAGCGATCGGGCACACCCTGGAGGTAATGGGCCGTGCAGCTGTGATGTCGACCATCTCCGTGGGCATGGCGCTGCTGGTTTTCACCACCAGCGCGTTCAAGCCGATCGTGTACTTCGGGCTGCTGGTGATTGTTTCCCTCTCGGCTACGACCGCGGCCACGCTGACCGTTCTTCCGGCTCTGCTGGCTGTCGACCATCGCATCAGGAGCCGAAGAGGCCGCAGACCGGCGGTGATGGAGCAGGATGGGTCGGCCGCGTGAAGGGCAACGGATCGGCCGTGTGAAGGCGGCGGGACGCTGAGAGGAGCGCGCGGGCTACAGAGAGACTCTCTCCGGGCTGCCGCCCCGCCAGCGGCTTCCATTGGATCGCTTCGTCTCCGCGGCGAGCAGCTCCCGGTACCTGGGCTTTTCGCCCTCGGCAAGCTCTTTCAGATGGTAGGCGATCTCCCGGTAGGTTTCGTAGGTTTCATTCGGCCCGAAAACATCCTGGGGAATTGGAGGCAGGAATCCGATGTAGTACAGGCCGTCGCGAAAGGTCGTGTAGCGGTACAGCTCCCCGTCGGATCCCTTGAAGCTCCGGTATATTTTGCGGTCTTCGGCGATCATGGTGAAAACCGGGTGAATGGCCGCCCCGGCGAGGTGCGCGATCCGCACGCCCCCCACCCGGGGACGCTCCTCCTTGCCCAGGGTGGAACCGCCGCTGGTGAGCGACAGCAGGACCGGGATACCGTCGCCTATCTTTCGCACCGCCTGCCCGACCGCGCTCTGCGAGTCACTCTTCAAAAGCGGGATGAATCCCGCCGCCCGGAACAGATGCCGGACTACCGGGTAATGGAATGCCCCCTCGTCCATGACCACGCTGAGCCTGTTCCTGGCTATGTGCATGAGCGCAACCAGGTCGAAGGTGGTCGAATGGTTGATTACGATGTAGGCCCGTTTTCCGTTGCTGTCGCTCGGCAGGTGCTCGGTTCCGTCGATCAGAACCCTGCATCTGCTCTTCATCCAGCAGTCCGCATAGGCTCTCAGTATCTTGAAGCTCAGATCGGCAAACATGCGCGAGTTTTCCCAGGTGCGTTTGCTGATTATAGGTGCATCCTTCGCGGCCTGTCAACTTCGGGAAGGGAAG
>JAFGQJ010000380.1 GCA_016935715.1 Spirochaetales bacterium | reverse complement strand
GTACAGCAGATCGGCACCCGCCTGGACCGGAGAATGGAGGAGCTCAAAACCGAGATCATCGGCATGCTGAAGACCCGGATCGACCGCGAGATACGCTATCAGAGCGTGTCGCCTTCGGTTTTCGGCTATCTCGGAATCCGGGAACTGGAGATCTACAGCCGGGAGGACCCGGATGAGGTGCTGCTTCGAATCAGCCGGGTGAAGATCTACTACAACCTGATCAAGCTGCTGTCCAGCGGATCCGCAGCACTGGCCGTCTCGGAGATCCAGATCGCCAATTCGTATTTCGACGTCGACTACGATCGGGACAGGGAGCTGCTGGAGCTCATCGATGCCCTGCGCACCAGCAGCGCGGAGGCCGGAGGCGGGCTGCTGGTGCGGGGCGGTCGTATTGGCCCGCGGGAAGCTGCAGCGCCCCGCATCGATCTGAGCGGAACGAACATAACCCTTCGCTACACCTACCGGGAGTGGCGGGTGGGAGTCGAGAACCTATTTTTCACTGTCGCCAGCCGGCAGGACCTGTACGACATCACGGTGCGGGGAAACTTCGAAGCCCGTCACGCCAGATCAGGATCGGCGATGCCGGCCTGGCTGGCCGCGCGGATGAAGATCAGCGGCTCAATGGACAGGTTCTTTGCCTGGTCGGATCTGGCCCTGCAGATCCACAGCCTGTCCACGGACACCGTCGCCGTCAAACGTCAGACCCTTCAGGTCATCTACGACTCGCACAGCCTCGAGGTCAGGAAGATACAGGACCGGGCTCCACTCGATCTGCAGGTGAGCTACGATACCGGCAGCAGAGACCTGAGCGTGACTTTCGTCGCCGAAGGCTTCCGTCCTGCTGATCTCATCCGGCTCACCGGTTCCTTCGAGCGCTTCAATCCGTACCTGATGAGCTCCGTCAGCTCCACCGGTTCCTTTGTCCTCAATCTGGATGAGCTTCGCCCGCAGTACAAGGCGGATCTGAGGGTCGAGCCTCCCGATGAGGTTCTGCCCTTCGACATGACCATCGTCAGCCGCCTGAGCGGAAATGAAGAGATCCTGTACCTCAATCCTCTGACCGTCCATTCATCCAGGGGGAGGGCGGAGTTCAACGGGAATATCCTGATCGCCAACCTCCTTCCCTCGGGCCTGCTGCGATTTGACGATGTCGATGCCAGGGCGGGGCAGAATCTCGATGCGACTCTGCGGATAAGCCGTAAGGCGGAGTCCCTCGCCATTGAGAGCAGCTCCCTCGTGATCGGGCAGACCAGTTTCGACGACCTGGCCCTGAGCGTGGAACCGGAGGGAAGGAGCCTCCGCTTCGCCCTGGCTGCGGCGCTGAGGGAAGCACCGGCACGGGGATCGGTCACGGCCACGGGTGAGCTCGATTGGCGGACCCGGCTCACCATGAAGGCCCAAGCGGATGTAGAGGATCTGCCCCTCGATACGCTGTACAGGCTGCTCGGCGCGCGGCCGGTGCTGTCGCCGAGAGCGGAACAGCAGCTTCACCGCTTCAGTGTTTCCCTGGCCGCCGGCGGGTCGACTGATTTCTCGGATTTCACCCTCTCCGGCGAACAGATCGAGATCATCGAGCGTGCCCGGCCCGAGAACTTCCTCCGCCTGCGCGCAACCATGGACCGCTACGGCGCCCAGGTCGACGACATTCAGCTCCGATGGCAGGACTATTCCATGCGGGGGGACGTGGAGATGGAGTGGATCGAGGAAACGATGGAGCTGTCCTCGCTGTTTTGGGTGCAGGAGATCCCGTATCAGCTGGAGGTGGACTTTCTGCCCGGCGGATCCGTGCGTTTCGGCGGTTCCTACGGGTTGGAGGGGTACTATCGATCCGACCGGACCGTCATCCCGGTCCCCCAGGCTGGAAATGTGAGGCAGACGTGGGGCAGGCCCTTCCGCCTGCGAAGCGAAAACCTGCCGATCGCTCTGAAAGAGGGCACCATGTTCGCCTCTTTCGACGTACTGGGTCTGATGGGCTCGGGCGCTTCGATCTACACCAGTCCCTCCACCGTCCGGATCCGCAACATCCCCTTCTCCACGATCAGAAAAAATTCCCTCGATCTGGCATTCACCATCATCGACGAGGAAATCTCACTGGACAGCATCGCCTACCAGGATGAGTACTCCAGCCTGAGCGGCAGCGGGAGAGGGAATCTGCGGCGGCTGCTTCCCCTGCAGGGGGGCGGTTCGATCCGCCTGCAGGGCGGAGAGGAGCTGTACAGCAGCGAGGCCAGGGTCGACGGAGGTCGCGTCGAAGGCCGACTGGAGTTCGCCCGCTCCCCGATCAAGCGGCTGGGAATCGAGACTGTAAACGGGGATATCTCCGGCTCCCTCACAGTCGACGGGATGCTGCCGCAGCCGGATGTTTCCCTCCTCGTTGCCCTGAACAATGGCCGTTTGAACCTCGATCCCCTGGATTTGGACCTGGCTGCAACCTATTCCGCGGATTCACTGCGGCTCGGCTCGCTCAACGCCTCTTTCCTCAATCACAGGATAACCGGCGGCAGGGGCAGTATCGAAGTCGAGACGGGAGAGTTTGCCTTCGAATCGGAATACCGTGCCGAGTACTTCCAGCAGATCGTGGATCTGCGCATCGACCTGCGCGGCAGTATCGGCGAGCTTCCCTGGCCTCCTTCCCTGGACGGTATTCTCGAAAACGAGTCGGAAGGTGTCCTGAGTTTCAGCGACATCACCGTTGACGGGCAGCAACGTCCCGGGTGGGCTGTTGCCCTGTCAGGGGATCAGGGCGTGCTCACCTTCAGCGGGGGACCCGGGGATTCCATCGAAGGAGCCGCGGGCCGGGATGGGAGCTTTACCCTGAATCTGGGGCAGCCCCTGCCGGTACAGGGCCGCTGGCGGGGGACGATCGCGCGCAACCAGCTGGACTCTCATTTCACGGTCACGGCCCTGGATATGCGCATGATCAACACGATGACTCCGAACACGGACGTGTTCACGTTTACCGCGGGCAGCGCGGCGGGAGACTTGAGGATCTTCGGTCCGGTCAACGACCCGGATTGGGTAGGCTACCTCGATGTATCCCGGGCCGAGTTGTCCTTCAAGCCTTCCCCCGACCCGGTCAAGCCGCTCAACGCCCGGCTGATCTTCGACGGGAAAAGCTTTACCCTGCCCAGAACCACCTCCTACAGCGGCAAGACGAAGATCGAGGGGGAGGGGTTCTTCTATATCGATCACTGGGTGCCGGAGGGCGTAGAGCTGATATTCTACGCGCAGGAGTATCCGGGGGTTCATATCGCCTACGCATTCGACCCGGTCTTCGTGGACGGGTATGCCACCGGCGCGGTCCGGGTGCGCTCAGACCGGACAACGGCCATCCTGGACGGAAAGATCCAGGCGAATTCCTGCAGGATCGCCATGCTGCGTGATGAAGAGCAACGCACGGTTTCCAGGCAGCCGGCGATCCCCCTGTTGGTGGACATGGACATCAGCACGGGCAGGAGCGTGGAGTTTTTCTGGCCGGCGATGAACTTCCCGATCATACGCACCTTTGCCCGCCAGGGGGAACAGATATCCCTGTACGTGAACGACGAGACCTCGGAATTCTTCATAGAGGGGGAGGTGGAGATCCGCGGCGGGGAGATATTCTACTTCGACCGCAGCTTCTACCTAAGACAGGGGAGCATCTCCTTCGAGGAAAGGGTCGACGAGTTCGATCCCTGGATCTACGCTCTGGCGGAGATCAGGGAGCGAGACCTCAACGATGAAGAGATCAAGATCTATCTGGAAGCCAACAACAAGCTCAGCATGTTTTCCCCCCGCTTCTACTCCGACCCGTCGCGGCCGGACGTGGAGATCCTCAACCTGATCGGCGGTACGATCCTCAACCGCTTCGAACAGACGGATTTCGGCACGGCCGCGGTGATGCTGACCAGCGACATCATCGGCCAGTTCGGCATACTCACCCCATTGGAACGGGCTGTGCGGGAAATCCTGAACCTGGACCTGTTCACCGTCCGCACCCAGTTTCTCCAAAACGTGCTGGTAGGAAAGATCAGGGGTGAGAATTTGGTGGAGAACCGCTTCAATCCCCTTGACAATACCACCCTGACTCTTGGAAAGTATCTGGGAACTGATCTGTTTCTGGAAGCTCTGGTTCGATTCCAGAATGTGGAGGATCTCACCACGACGAGCAACATCAGAACGGAAGGAGAACTGAACCTGGAGTGGGTAACCCCCTTCTTCCTGCTCGAATGGACTTTTACACCTTCCCATCCCGAAAACCTGTTCCTGACCGACAACAGCATCGGGTTGAGCTGGAAATACTCCTATTGAGAGGACACCAGGAATTTATACGCATATGAGATTTACCATCGACCGAAGGAAACACCTTCCGGGCGCACGTTCCATCCGGCGATTCTGCCTGGCCGCCGTCGTTCTCCTGCTCTGCTCCATGCCCCTTTCCGCCCAGGAGGAATGGTACATGGGCAAACCGATCGCTGATTTTGCCTTCATCGGCCTGGATACGGTTTCGGAGAACGAACTGGTGCCCCTGGTTCGGCCGTACATAGGCACCGAGTTCAGCCTGGAGGTGTTCTGGGAAATCCAGGAGACGCTCTACGCCCTGGATTACTTCGAATCCATCGAAGCCAACGCGGAACCGGGGGATGAGGCGCGGGAGAGTGTAATCATCGCCTTCACGGTGAAGGAAAAACCCTCCGTATTAGAGGTGGTAGTGGAGGGCAACCGGCGGCTGCGCAAGGGGGAGATCCTGGAAAATGTTCTGATCGCCCCCGGGGACATGGTCACGGATGTGCAGGCCGAATTGGATGCGATGGCCATCACGGACCTGTACCGTGAAAAGGGATACGGAGACGCGACGGTCAAAGCGGTGCTGGAGCCGGGGGAGCAGGAAAACACCGTGGTCGTCAAGTTCGTCATCGACGAGGGCTCGCAGACGACCATCAAGGCGATCGTCTTTTCCGGAAACAACTTCGCCTCCGAGGGCACCCTGAGGCGGCAGATGAAGACCAAGCCCCAGTCCCTCTTCAATACCGGCGTATTCCAGGAGCTGAAATTCGAGGAGGACCGGCAGCGCATCCTGGACTACTACGCCGAGCGAGGCTACGTGGATGCCAAGATCGTGGAGGTGGAGCGCACAATCGAGAGGGACGAAGAGCAGGGCAGGAACTACCTGATCCTCACGATCTACATCGATGAAGGACAGCAGTGGACTTACGGCGGTATGGATTTCGCGGGCAACACGATCTTCAGCGACGAGGAGCTGCAGGATCTGGTCCGCCAGCAGCCCGGCAAAGTCCTGGACAAGCTGCAGCTGGAGTCCGACACCCAGCGGGTGGCGGACCTGTATTATGAAAATGGATACATCTTCAACATCATCAACCGTGAGGAGCACAGAGACCCGGACAAGCAGGAGATCTCCTACACGATCCGGATCGTGGAGTCCGATCGGGCCCATATCGAGAACATCATCGTAAAGGGCAACGAAAAGACCAAGGACTACGTGATCTACCGTGAGCTTCCCTTCGAGGAAGGGGACATCTTCAGCAAAACCAAGGTTCTCGAGGGCCTGCGCAACCTCTACAATCTCCAGTTCTTCTCGGCCATCCAGCCGGAAACGCCTCCGGGAAGCGCGGACGGACTGATGGATCTGGTGATCAATGTGGAGGAGGGCAGCACGGCCAACATCAACTTCGGAGTGATGTTCGCCGGCGGGGACTACCCGATTTCGGGGATGCTCAAGTGGGAGGAGAACAACTTCCTCGGCAGGGGGCAGTCGATCAGCATCAACGCCGAGCTGTCCACCCTGCGTCAGCTGATCTCGCTGGGCTTCGAGGAGCCCTGGCTGCTCGGGCGCCGCTGGTCGGGCGGGGTGAGCTTCAGCTTCGAGCACGCCATCGTGCCCAACGTGGCCCAGGACAGTCTCTTTCCGATCTTCAGCGGCGATGAGGACAACGCGGTCCCGGATCCCTTCCTCGGCTACTGGGTCGATCCGGACACGGGACTGCCGACAGATGAGACGAATCCGGATCGGGTCACCGACTACGAGTACGCCCTGAGCCAGGGGATATCGATCCCGGATCCGTATCTCATGGACTACACGCTGTGGGAGTTCAGCCTCGCCTTCACGACGGGCTACCGCTTCTCGACCCCCGTCGGCTGGCTGGGGGTGCGCTCCGGGATCAGCACCAGCCTGGAAAAAATAGCCTACGATGCGGGCATGTTCCGGCCCTTCGATGAGGAGCTGCGGGCGGGACAGGGCAGGTGGAACAATGTAAACAAGCTCGGTCTCACCCTCTACTGGGACAGACGCGACTACTTCCTCAATCCCTCCAAGGGAACCTATCTGGCCCAGGGCGCGACCTTCGCCGTCGGCTTTCCCCTCGGCACCCGGGAGTACATCCGCACGGACACGACCGCCGAGGGTTTCCTAACCCTGGTGGACGTCCCGGCGTTCGAAAACTGGAACTTCAAACTGATTCTGGCGGCCCACAGTTCCCTGTCCCTGATTTTGCCTCAGGTCTGGCACTGGGACAAGGACGATCGAGCGGTGTACGCAATCACCAACGACCTGTTGTACGTCGACGGCTGGAACATCGCCCGGGGCTGGCCTCTCGAGCGGGACCTGCGGGCGGTCTGGGACAATCGCCTGGAGCTGCGCATGCCGATCGCAGAGCAGCTGCTCTGGTGGGTGTTCTTCCTGGACGGCGTGGTCGGCGCATCGGCGGTCTCCGACCCGCTCGATGTAGACAGCCTGTCTTTCAAGGCCAAGGATGACTACTGGCTGCTGGACGACTTCTACTTCAGCATCGGGGGCGGGGTGCGCTTCGCGATTCCCCAGTTCCCGATCCGTCTGTACCTGGCCAAACGTTTCCGCTTTGCCGACGGCCGATTCGTGTCCGAAGAGGGAGACCTGCCCTTCTTCTTCAACTCCACCGTGGAGTTCGTCATATCCCTGGGTGGAGATACCTTCTTCTAGGAGCTGCAATGAAAAAAACCGCCATTGCCGTGCTCGTATTGCTTTCCCTGCTTCTCCCGGGGACGGCCCTCCTTGCCGACCAGATTACCAGGGTCGGGATCCTGGACATCGAAAAGGTCTATTCGATCTACTTCCGGGAATCCCAGGCCGTCAAGGAGCTCCAGCAGATGCGTGCGGATGTGCTGCGGGAGATCAACAGGATCGACGAGGAGATCCTCCTGCTGGAGTCCCAGAAGCTCGATGCCGAAAGCCGGGGCGACGGTCAGGCCGCTTTGAGGTTGGACAGGGAGATCTTCGAAAAACGACAATACAGGGACGATTACCGGCGGATCAAGATGGACCAGATCCGCAAGCGCTCGGAAAACCTGTATAAATCCGATGAGTTCCTGGATGAGCTGCTGCAGGCCATCGAATACGTAGCCGAGAGCGAGGGCTTTTCCCTGGTCCTCAATTCCAGCGGGCAGTTTTCCCAGTTTTTCTTTTTCTACACGAAAGAGGTGGACATCACGGAACTGGTCATACAGGAGCTCATGCGCAGGGCCGGGCAGAGCTACGGCGGACAGTGAGATGAGTCGGATCCTGGCGATTGATTTGGGTACCAGGCGGATCGGCCTGGCCATGACCGATGCGCTGCGGATGATCGCCTCTCCCTACAAGACGCTGCACTACCGGTCGGACAAACACCTAATTGCGGAAGTCCTGGCCATCGTCGAAGCCAATGCGGTGGAAACGGTGGTGATCGGGCTTCCCCTGAACGAAAACAGCTCGGAAAGCGGAGGCAGCCTCCGCTGCCGCTCCTTCGCGGCCAAGCTGAGCCGCAGCGGGGTGGACACGGTCCTGTGGGATGAGCGCTACACCAGCCGCGATGCAGAGGAGAGCCTGAGACGCTGCGGGCTGGACCGCAGACGGGCCCTCAACAAGATCGACAGCATCGCCGCTTCGTACATTCTGGAAGATTATCTGTCTGAAATTCGGAAGAGATAGTTTTTCCCTGCCGTGCCGCGGCCGGGGGAGGCTCCGGGACCCGGTACGCCCGGATCAGACGAAAATGTCGACGCTGCGCTCCAGGTTTTCCACCTCAGGGGGGGGCGGCGGCGTCTCCGGCGTACTCTGCCGAGCGGGTGTCTCGTTGGCAGGAGGCGGCGGCTCGGGCGGCGGCGGTTGCTGCGTCAACGGCACGTAACCGGAATCGATCGTTCCTACATCCATATCCGTATTGTAACCCCCATCCTCTTCAAATATAATCTCTCTCATATGCCCCCGACAACCCCCATGATGCGGCAGTACCGCAGCATCAAGAGCGAGCACAGGGACACGATACTCTTCTTCCGCCTCGGCGATTTCTACGAGATGTTCGAACAGGATGCCGCCGAAGCCTCGCATCTGCTCGATCTCACCCTCACGAAACGAAACGGGGTCCCCATGTGCGGGATTCCCTACCATGCCTCCCAGGCCTACATCGCCCGGCTTCTGAAGGCCGGGAAGAAGATCGCCATCTGCGAACAGATCCACGTGCCCAAAACCGGGCTGGCCAGCCGGGAGGTCGTGGAGGTGATCACTCCCGGCACGGTGGTGGACGAAAATCTGCTGGAAGCCAAGGTGAACAACTATCTGGTCTGCCTGGCGCACTCGGGACAGATGGTCGCGATCGCCTACATCGATCTGTCTACGGCGGATTTCGCGGCCAGCCATTTCCCCCACCAGCAGCGCTACGAGCGGTTCAAGAAGGAGCTGCTCAGCTTGTCGCCCCGGGAGCTGCTGGTCCAGGAAACCCTGCTCTCGGAAGATCCCCAGCTGGATGAGCTGCTGCGCGAGCACGAAGGGATGATGGTCAACCGGCTGCCGGACTGGAGCTTCGATCTGCAGAACAACAGACGGCTGCTCAAGGATCAGTTTCATGTGTCCAGCCTGCGGGGACTGGGCCTGCGGGAGGATTCACCGGAAATCCT
>JAFGQJ010000075.1 GCA_016935715.1 Spirochaetales bacterium | reverse complement strand
CGCCAACACTCTTTTTCCGGTCATTGCATCCTCCTGTATCCCCAATTATAGGCGATCCGGAAGAGATCTGCCCGGCCGCTGCGTTTCCAGCGATTCGAGCGGAAACGGGCAGGGTTTCGAACGTCGGATTCAGGATCAGACACTCCAAACAGACCCCAACTTGAGATCCCATAATTTTGCTGTATAATTTATCGTATAGCTACAAAAAAACAACCGTATGGAGATGTGGTGATGACCGGCCCGAACCTCAGGAGTCTCGCTCCAAAGGCGTTTCTCTCCGCCCTGCTGTTCCTTCTGGCATCCGTTGTTTGTACTGCTCAAACCCCGGAGATCGACTACAACACCTACTACCGCTTTCCCCTTTCGGTTGGCATAGAGTACCAGGCCCTCTCCCCCTTCGGCACCTACGGATCCCAGTACAACATCTTCGATATCTCCGCGGCGCTGCGTTGGCCTCTTCGGACCATGCCGGCGCTGCAGCCTACGGCCAGAGCGGGCATGACGCGCTTCACCCACCAGGATTCGGAGGCAACCCGGGACTGGACGCATACGCACTTTTACGGTTCCGCGGGGCTGACCTACTCCCACCGATTCGCCAAGAACTTCGAGATCGGAGGGGAAGCCCTGGCGGGGTTCAGCGAGGCGATCTTCCGGGAAGTTCTTCCTGAGGAGGGCACGGTAAGCTCGGCAAACCTGCTGTTCGAAGGGGGAGCCCGCATCGCCCTGAATCCCTCCTTCAACCTCTCCATCGACGTTCATCCGAACGTGAAGTACCTGCTGTCGTTGAGCGACCTCGAGGAGTTCAACGGCTTCATCTTCGGAATCGGCTTCTGCGCTTCCTACCGCTTCGGGCAGGACCCGGATGCCCCGGGAGCCGTCATCCGCAGCCTTCGCTTCGAGCAGGTGTCCATGCCTGCGGTATTCGCAGCCATGCAGAGCTACTACGTGAACAATCCGGTGGGCCGGGTGACCCTGGTAAACACGGAGAAGCATGCCATCACAGACGTGGAGGTTGATTTCCTGCAGCCCGGCTACATGGACTCTCCGACTCCCGCGGCCGCGGTCGAGCGGCTGGAGCCGGGGCAGAGCGCCGAGGTGCCGCTGTTCGCCTCCTTCAACCGGGAGGTGTTCGCCACCGAAGGGGTCACACCCCTGACCGGGGAGGTAATCGCCCGCTACAAGTCCAGAGGCAAACCGGCGGAGCAGAGGCAGTCGGTGACCTACGACCTGCACGACAAGACGGCGATGACCTGGGATGACGACCGCAAGGTGGCGGCGTTCATCACCCCGGCGGACAGCGCCCTGCGCAACTACTCCAGCTTCATCCGCCAGGCCTGCAAGGAGCAGCAGATCCCTCTCTACAACGGGGCGCTGCAGCTGGCCATCCAGGTGTTCCACGCCCTGGCAGAGATCGGCTGTCTGTATCAGGCCGATCCCACCCTTCCCTTCACCAGGGTCCAGGAGAATCCCGTCGTGGTGGACTCGGTCAGCCTGCCGCGGGACACCCTCAGGCGGATTACCGGGGACTGCGACGATCTCACCGTACTGTACTGCTCGCTGCTGGAGGCGGCAGGTGCGGAAACGGCGTTCATCACCGTGCCGGGACATATCTATTCGGCGTTCAACACCGGGGAAGCGGGACGCGAATACCAGCAGCTTCATCCGGAGCGTTCCATGACCATCAACGTGGAGGGGGAGCTGTGGGTGCCGGTGGAGATCACCCTCATCGGGAAGAGCGGATTCGTGGAAGCCTGGAGGAAAGGGGCGGAACAGTGGCTGGAGTACGGGAATGCCCCGGAGAAAAGAGGTTTCTACCGCACGCGGGAGTGCCAGGAGGTATATCGGCCGGTGGGATTACGGGAGACGGACTTGGGGCTGCAGTACGGCCGCACCGAGGCGATCATTGAGGGCTTCGAGCGGGACATGGACCGGGTGATCGAGGCGGTGGCTACGGAGCACAGCCAGGCGGCCCATCAGAGCGGGCGGGAGCAGGACTACAACAAGCTGGGAATCGTATACGCCCGGTTTCAGCGCTACGCACAGGCGGAGAGGGCTTTTCAAAAAGCCCTCGATGTGAATCCCGCGTATTTGAGCGCCCAAGTGAACCTGGCCAATCTTTTGTACCTGAAAAAGGACTTTTCGAGGGCCGTGGAACAGTACCTGCGCAGCTACGATGCTCTGGTGCAGCGGGGCATGGGGCAGGATTCGATGGCCCTGAAGGTGCTGCTCAACATCTCCAAGGCCTACTACCTGATGGAGGACTACGGGCGGGCCGAAGGTTACTACGCTCGAGCGGAGAGGATCGATGCCCAGAAGGCGGCGGAGCACGCCTACCTGGGCACCCGCCGGTCTTCTCAAGCCCGGGCCGCCGAGGAGAGGGATCCGGAGTACGACATCCTGTTCGTGGAGGAGTGAGCGATGGAAACAAGGGGTCAATCATCCATTCGAAGGCAAAAGGCGATCGGGTTCTTCGCACCGTTTCTGGCGGCGTTGTTCCTTCTCTCCTGCCCGCCTCCCTTCAACAAGGACATGCTGCTCCAGGTATACGATGCAGTCGGGCCGGTGATAGCGATCATATCGCCGGAAGACGGCAGCAGCTGCGCGAAAACGGTGATCGTGACGGGCACGGTCTGCGACTCGTCCACGGAAACGGGCGAGGGGGGTCGGATCAAATCGATCACCTATGAGATCCCGGGCAGCGACATCGAGGGAACCGTGACAAGGGCGGAGGACGGCTCCTTCAGCTTCCAGTTCTCGACCATCGACCTGGGGCCCACCTTTCTGCTCAAGGTCATCGCCGAAGACTGGAACACCAATGTGGCCGAGATTTCTCTGAATCTCAAAAAGATCACCGGCGACGACATCCCGTCGTTCAGCGTAGAGCCGGGTAACCGCTCCGTGACCTTGAGCTGGGAAGCCGTTCCGGCGACGCTGCAGTACAGCCTCTACTACACCCCGGATGGGACCCTTCCGTCGGAGGGATACGGGACGCACGTGACGGACGTATCCTCCCCCTGCACGCTGACCGGTCTCAGGAATGGAGCCCCGTACGTTTTCCTGCTCAGGGCACACGCCGAGGAGGGGCCGGACAACTGGTCGGGATACGACAGAGCCATACCGATATCGGCATACACCGTGGTGCCTGTCGCCGACCCCCACTATACGGAAATCACGCTTTCCTGGCCGGGCGTCGACGGAGCCGAAGGATACGTCGTATTTCGTTCCGCCGATGACGCCGGGGCTGCCCCGGTCAATATCTCAGGGGATATAACGGAGACCGTGTTCGTCGACCGGAACGTGGAACCTGGACGCCACTACTACTACCGGGTAGCGCCAGCTTCGCAGACGCAGACGAAGAGCGCCCCTGCCTGGGCCAGGATGGAGCATTTTCCGTCGGCTGACGAGAGGGCTGTGGGCTCACTGTATACCGGCGCATCGATCAACCGGATCGCCGTGGAGGGCGACTATGCGTACCTGGCCGCCTACAGCACCGGCACCCACGTGGTCGACATCTCGGACCCGGTACATCCGCACCTGGTAACCACCATTGCCACGACGGATCTTGTCAGAGATGCAGCGGTGCAGGGGGAGATCCTCTGCCTGGCCACGGACAACGTCGGTCTGGTGGTACTGGACGTGAGCAATCCGGCCAGTCCCGTCGAGCTGTCGACCTACGATGGACCGGTGGTCATCGAGGTGCCCCGTCGTGTAACCATCGCAGGCCGTTACGTCTATCTCGGGGATACCGGCAGCACAAATCCGGGCGTTCACATCATCGACATCCTGGATCCGTCCGATCCTCAATACATTAATACGCTCACCACACCCGGAGCCTCCTATAGAGCGGCAATCAGCAACGACGTCGCCTACATCGCCGACTACTACGATGGGATGACCGCATACAATGTAGCAAACCCTGCCAGTCCCACTGCGGCGGGAAGCTTCACCGACATCGGTTGTGCGTTCGACATAGTGGCTTCACCCGGGCGGGTCTATATAGCCGACTACTACAATGGAATGCGGATCATCGACGTGTCCGTTTCCCCGTTCACCGAGATAACCTCGTACGACTCGGACAATACCTACGGGGTGGGGATTCTCGGAAGCATCGGCTGCATTGCGGACGACGTCGCCGGGCTCATCGTCCTGGACCTCTCCCGGACTCCCCCCGCTCTGCTCGGCCGCTTCGATTCGAAAGGCGGAACGAGGTCGGTCGGCTTCTCCGGACACTATGCCTGTACTTCGGAACGCTACTACGGCATGCAGGTCATCAACCTCCTCATGCCCGCCTCCCCGACACCTGTCGCGACGATCCCCGCCGATGGTTCATCCTGGGTATATCACGGGATCGTTCATGGCGACTACCTCTACACGCTGCAGTCGGACGTGGGGATCCAGGTGATCGACGTGTCCGATCCCGAGAATCCCGTCTACATACGCTCGGTTGCGCTGGAGGGAAGTGCGGGAAAGCTCTATCTGCACGGGGATCTGCTCCTGGTCGCCAATTGGGGTACGGTCTACGCTCTGGACCTGTCCTCCCCGGACGATCCTACCGTACGGTGGAGCTTCCCCGCCATCGGGCAGGGAGTGACGGCCAGGGGCGACCTCGTTTACATTGCGGGACGGGACGGGGGACTGATCATCGTGGACATCTCCGCACCGGGACAGCCTGAAGTGGTCGGAGTGTACAAGACGTTTCGGGCGCAGGATGTCGCCCTGTACGGTGACCTGGCGGTGGTTGCGGATGAACAGGCCGGAATAAAGATCCTGGATGTCAGTGATCCCGCATCGATCGACTTGGTCCACTCCTTCGACGATTCGAACGAATGGGCCAGGGACGTGGCCATCAGCGGGCGCTACGCGTACGTGGCGCAGAGCGGGAAAGGTCTTCGTATTCTGGATCTGGAGGACCCCCTGTATTCCGTAGAATATACCCACCCAACCGCCGATGCACAGGGGGTGGAGGTGCACGGTAACTACGTGTATGTTGCCGACGCCGGGGCTGCTCTGCTCATCCTGGACAACACGAATCTGGGAGACAGCGATCCCGCGACGCCTGAGCTCCTGGAGACCGCCATCGATTCACCGAGTGCATATGGAATCGCAGTGAGCGGAGAGTATGTGTACAAGTTCCGCGGCTTTCAGGGCACCGAGGTGGTCCGAACCGCGGAATAGACAGGCGATTCCCCCGGCAGTCGGAGCCGGCCGCTGCGTTTCAATCAGCAAGCAGTCCGTAGCGGAGCTTGAGCTTCAGGATGCGTTCGACCCCCTCGTCGATCCGGGCCTCG
>JAFGQJ010000379.1 GCA_016935715.1 Spirochaetales bacterium | reverse complement strand
TGCTCTTCGCCCTCGGCGAAGCACGGTACCGAAGCGATTTCTACTTCTTCTTTCTCCTGCTCGTGGCCGCAATGGAGGGGGTGATTCTCACCGGTGATCTGTTCAACATGTTCGTCTTCATCGAAATCGTATCGATTTCCTCCTACATACTGATCGCCTATCTGCTGAAACCGGGCAGCCTCTGGGCCTGCCTGCGCTACCTGCTGCTCAGCTCCCTGTCCATCGCGGTTTTCCTCCTCGGGCTCTTTCTGGTCTACCAAGTCATGGGTACTTTCTCGCTGCGACTGATTGCAGCGAGCCTGAACGGCAGCGGGGAGGCTTTGGCGGCGGAGGCGGCGCCCGCAGCGGGGAAAGCCCTCGGCCTGGCTGCGGCGGCCCTCACCGTGGGGATAGGGCTGAAAGCCGCGTTCGTGCCGCTGCACACCTGGCTGCCCGATGCTCACGCCGCCGCTCCTCATCCGATTTCGGCGCTGCTGTCCGGTGTGATGATCAAGGTTTCCTTCCTGGCGGTCTGGCGAATCGTCTCCACTTTCTCCGCCACCGGCATCCAGGCGCTGTTCCGCTGGCTCGGTCCCCTGACCGCCCTCCTGGGCGTGATCCTGGCCTTGAGCCAGACCGACAGCAAACGGCTGCTGGCCTTTCACTCCGTGTCGCAGATGGGCTTGATCACGGCGGCCTACGGGGCAGCCGCCGGCGGGGATTTCGCCGGCCTGGTCGCCTCCCTGGCCCACGTCCTCAACCACTGCCTGTTCAAGAGCCTGCTGTTCCTGTCCGTCGGTGCGGCCATCCATCTGACCGGCCGGCGCGACCTGGAGCGCGGCCCGCAGGCGGGGATCGCCCCGCCGCCCTGGCTGATGATCTTCTTCCTGGTGGGAGCCCTGTCCATCAGCGGGCTTCCGCCCTTCAACGGCTACGTGAGCAAGACTCTGGTCGTTTCCCTGTTCAAATCTTCCCCGCTGCTGGCAACGGCCCTGCGCCTGACCTCCATCGGGACGGCTGCTTCGATGATCAAGCTGTCCGGGATGTTCCTGCCCGGCAGGCCGGCTGCAACCGGGAAGCCCGCTCTGTCGCCGTTGTGCCTGATCGCCCTGGCCCTGCTCGCTCTCCTCTGCCTGGCCGGAGGCATCGCACCCCGCTTCCTGATCGGCTCCCTGATCGGTCCGGCCGTGGGGGCGGGACGAACCCCGGCACCCCCGGTCTATGGCGCCCGGCACTTGCTCGAATCGGGGATCTACGCGGCCCTGGCGGCGGGGCTGTACCTCCTGGTGCGCACCCGTGCGGCTCACAGGGTACTGAAGGGGCTGCGGAGCGTGCGCCTCTCCCTGGACGGGGCCCTGCTTCTGGTCGTGGCGGCGGTCGTCCTGTTCGCTGTGATGGGCAGTATTCTCGGCAACGCTGCCGGGGGCCTGCTCTACCCCTCGCCCTTTTCCCTGTTTTCCCGGTGAAGCGCGTCCAGTGCGCGCACCAGTCTGGTGACGGCGCTGTTTGCCGGTACCTCCAGGCCCATGGCCTGCGCCTCCCTCACGATCGCCCCGTTGATGAAGTCGATCTCCGACTGCCGCTTCCTGTCGAAATCCTGCAGCATCGAGGACCGGTTCCCGCCGGTCTTTTCAGCCACCTGGTACACCATCTGGAGCGGATCATCGTAGGTCAGGTGCACCCCCTTCTTCCCGGCCACGGCCACCGCCTCCGCCACCAGATCGGCCATCAGGGCCTTGGTGTCGGGAAAATCGAGGAGCCTGCCGTTGGGAAGACCGGTGAGCGCGGTCAGAGCGTTGATGCCCACGTTGATGATCAGCTTGCTCCAGATCAGGTCGTCGATGTTTTCCTGTAGATGCGTTTCCAGGCCCGCCGCGTTCAAGGCTTCTACGAAACCCTCGAGCTTTTTGTTTTCCCGGTCCGACATGCACAGGTGGGTGGGTCCCCTGCCGGCGTGGCGGATCCGACCGGGTGCGAGAAAGGTGGCTCCCTGGGAGGTCACCCCGGCGGCGGTTCGATTCTCTCCGAAGTGCTCCTTCAGAATTCCTTCGTTGCCCAGGCCGTTCTGCATGGTCACGGCGATGGTCCGGCCCCCGCAGAGCCGGGAAAATTGACGGGCGACCGCCTCGGTGGCGGCGGATTTGACGAAGACGAGGAGGATCTCCACGTCCCCGAGCTCCTCGGCCGAAGTGGTGGCTCCGGGCCGGCATACGTCCTGCCGGCCGCTGGCCAGATCCTCGATGACCAGGCCGTCGCGCCGTATCGCTTCCACGTGCTCCTCATAGATGTCGTAGAGAAGCACCTCCTGTCCGGCCCGGGCGAGCCTGCCACCGAAAAGCGATCCCATGGCTCCCGCTCCGACGATGCCGATCTTCATTTCCCGCTACCTCCCTTTGTTCTGCCCTGCACGAGATCCCGGCAGGCGGGAACGCCGTGCAGGCTCTCCGCCGCCCGTACAGCCTTGACCACGGCCCGAGCCATGACCCAGGCGGCGATGGCCCCGACCTGGGACACGTCCGCCTGAACCGACCCGGTAGCCATGCAGAACACGGAGTCTCCATCCCCCATGGTATGGACCGGGCGAATGGTGCGCGCATACCCGTCCTGGGCCATCATAGCCACCCGCGTCGCCATCGCCTTGTCCAGGACCGCGTTGGTGGCCACCACTCCGATGGTGGTGTTGGCGGGAAACACCGCTTTGTAGGGCTGCTCCGTGCCGGATAGCATCTTCATGGCATCGGCGAATTCCCTGCCGTCCGGCTTCAGTGTTCCGGCCAGGATTTCACCGGTCTGCGGATCCACAACGTCTCCGTTGCAGTTGACCGCCACGATGGCCCCGACGATCAGCTCTCCCGTCCGGTGGCTGGCCGTCCCGAGCCCTCCCTTGGTGTGTCCCAGAACCGTCCCGGCCATCCTCCCGATATTCGCACCGGTCCCGGCACCGACATTTCCCTGTTCGGTGTTTTCCGCGGAGGCATTCCGGCACGCTTCCCGGCCCATGGCGGCGTCCGGACGAACCTTCGGATCCCCCAGGGCAAGGTCCATCAGAACGGCGCCGGTGACGATGGGAACCCTCGCCACCCCCAGATCGAAGCCGATGCCCCTCTCCTCCAGGTAGCGCATGATCCCGCCGGCGCAGTCCAGCCCGTAAGCGCTGCCGCCGGACAGAAACACGGCGTGAGCCTGGGCAACGACGTTTTCAGGGCGCAGGGAATCGGTCTCCCGCGTTCCGGGAGCGCCGCCCCGGATGTCCACGCCGGTAACGGCTCCCTGCTCGCAGAGCACGACGGTACACCCGGTTGCTGCCCGCAGATCCTGGGCGTGTCCCACCTTGATGCCCGGAACGTCGGTGATCGTATCCTTCAAAATGCGTCTCCTTGCTTTCGTTCTCGCACCCGGCGGCCAAAATCCTACTGTAGAAACTGAAACGGCCGATTGTCAACGATCTTTCTTGAACAGACGCCGCTTTTTGTATAAAACTTCAATATAAAACTTTTAACAAAACTCCGTCTTACAGGCAGGAACAAATCGATGAGCGAAAAAAGCAAAGAACTCAAGAAAGTAATGATCTCCGATCTGTGGAGCATGAAGGAGAAGGGGGAGAAGATCACCATGATCACCGCCTACTCCTACCCACAGGGTCTGATCGTGGACGAGGCCGGAATCGACGTTATTCTGGTAGGCGACTCTCTGGGCATGGTCGAGCTGGGCTACAGGGACACCGTTCCGGTCACCATGGAGGAGATGCTCTCCCACACCAGGGCGGTTACCCGGGCGGTGAAGCGGGCCCACGTCGTGTCGGACCTGCCCTTCATGTCCTACAACATCTCCATCGAACAGGCCGTGACCAACGCGGGCGTGCTCTACAAGGACGGCGCGGCGGATTCGATCAAGCTGGAAGGCGGGCAGGACATGGCCGAAGCGGTGGCCGCCATCCATCGGGCCGGCATCCCCGTATTCGGCCACATCGGCCTCACCCCGCAGACGGCGGCCCTTCTGGGCGGTTTCAAGGTGCAGGGAAAATCCATCGATCAGGCCAGGAAGGTCTACGACGATGCGATCGCTCTGGAGGAGGCGGGCGCCTTCGCCCTGATTCTGGAGGCCATCCCCAAGGAGCTGGCGGCCCTGATCACCGAGAAGGTGCGCATCCCCACGGTGGGCATCGGAGCGGGTGTGGGCTGCGACGGGCAGGTCCTGGTGCTCCACGACATGGTGGGCCTGTTCAAACGCTTCACCCCGAAGTTCGTGAAGGTCTACGCCGACGTGTATACGACCCAGGTCAACTCGGTAGAGGAATATATCAAGGATGTCCGTTCCTCCGACTTTCCGGGTGACGAGCACTCATTCGGGATGTCCGCCGATACGGTCGAGAAGCTGAGAGAGCAGCTGGGATCGTGAAACCGGCCGCCGCGGCGCTGCTCCTGCTGGTCTTTGTGCTCCTGCCGGTCCTGGTGCTCCCCCTCTCCGCGCAGGATGAGGGTCTGCCGGCTGAGGGGGGAGGCAGCCAGGGGGACCTGTTCGAGGAAGGACTCTTCGAGGAGCCCGCAGAACAGGCGGGAGGAGAGGCGGAAGCGCCCGCACCGGAGGAGGCGTTCCTGGTCTCTGAACGGCTGGAGTGGGGAGGCAGCTTCGAGCTGGCCCTGGACGCAATGGTGAGCTGGGACGGCTATCCGGCTCCCTGGGAGGATGAGTTTTGGCGGACACCCGCGAGTCTCGGCACCTGGCTGTACACGGACCTGTTCTTCGACGCCCGGCCCGAGCGGGATTTTCGGGTCTTCGGTAAGGTCAAGGCGGAGTACGCGTATCCGGCCGAATGGGACATCCGCATCTTCGAGCTGTTCGCCGACTTCCAGTACAAGGACCTTCTGTTCTTCAGGGCGGGCAAACAGACAGTTCAATGGGGGGTGGGCTACTTCTTCAGCCCCGCCGACGTGCTCAGCCTCGTGTCCATCGACACGGAGGACCCGGAGGCGGAGCGGGAGGGACCGATCGCGATCAAGGCTCACCTCCCCTTCGCCGCTCACAATGCCTATCTCTACCTGGTGGCCAACGACATCGACAGACCCCGCGAGATAGCGGTGGCACCCAAGCTGGAGCTGCTGCTGGACCGCTACGAACTGGGCATCGGCGCCTTCTACCAGGTCGATCTGGCTCCCAAGGGAATGCTCACCCTGACCGGTCCCCTGTGGGACCTGGACCTGTTCGCCGAGGCCATGGTCCAGTGGGGCTCGGACCGGATCTTCGTCCGCCCATCGCCGGTCGATCCCTTTTATGAACCCTACTCCGTCGAAGGAGAGCCGTTGTTTTCCGGCACAGCCGGTTTCGGCTACCGCAACCCTGACTGGGACATCGTCCTGGTCGCCCAGTACTACTACAACGGGCAGGCCTACGAGGACGGCCAGCTTCCGGCACTCGCGCTGCAGGCACTTGAGGACGGGGCGATAAACTCGACGGACCTCCTCTACCCGGGCCGGCACTACCTGGCCGCCGGCCTCAACTGGTTCGAGATTCTGGACTCCCGCTTCACCTTCTCCCTGCTCTACCTGGCCAACTTCAGCGACGGTTCGGGTCTGATCAACCCGAGCCTCTCCTGGGCGCCGATCGAATACCTGTCGTTCACGACAGGCCTGCGCATCACCTACAGCGACGACCCCGGAGGGGACGAGTACGCGCCGGCCGGAGGCGCCCTGGCCTGGACGCTGAGCGCTTCCATCGGCGGCCTCTTCTGAAGGCCGTCCAGGCGGTGAGGTTCGAGCATGAGTAAGACCCTCTCCCCGAAATCGGGCAGAGCGGACGAAGCGGATCCGAGATACATCCTCAATCCGAATAACGGTGAGATCGTGGCCGAACGCAGGCGCCACAGCTCCGCGGACCTGCATGCCGCCGTCTGCGCGGCACGCAAAGCCCAGGTCGAATGGCATGGAGCCGGCCTCGCCCATCGTTCGCGCATCATCCGGACCGTTTCCGCCCTGATCGCCGATCGGTCCGGACGGTTGACCGACCTGATCTGCGCGACAACGGGCAAACCCCGGGTCGACGCCCTGGGTACGGAGCTGTTGACGGCGGGCCTGCTCTGCCGCTACTACCCCCGCCTGGCCGGGCGGACCCTGCGGCCCAGGAGGATCCGAAGAAGCTCGGTCCTGTTTTTCAACAAGCGCTCCCTGCTGCTGCGGGAACCCTACGGCGTGATAGGGATCATCAGCCCCTGGAACTATCCCTTCGGGATCCCGATGCACGAGATCGTCCAGGCGCTGCTGGCAGGCAATACCGTCGTGCTCAAGGTCGCAACCCAGGGCCAGCCGGTCGGGGAGGCGATGGTCGACCTGTTTCGCGACGCCGGTGTGCCCGCAGGGGTGCTCAACCTCGTCCACCTGCCCGGTTCCGAGGCCGGAGAAGCCTTCATCCGCTGCGGGATCGACAAGCTTCTGTTCACAGGCTCCACCGAGGTGGGTTGCAGCCTGATGGCCCAGGCCGCCGACAGGCTTCTGCCCCTCAGCCTGGAGCTCGGGGGAAACGATCCGATGATCGTGCTCCGCGATGCCGACCTGAGCCGGGCGGTGGACGGAGCCATATGGGCCGGATTGAGCAATTCGGGTCAGTCCTGCGGCGCGGTGGAGCGCATCTACGTGGAGGAGCCGCTGTACGAACGGTTCAGCGCCCTGCTCAAGCAGCGGATCGCCCGCCTGCGCTTCGGCGTCGAGCTCGGCGCCCTGACGACCCCTTCCCAGCTGGGGGCGATCCGCTCCATGGTCGAGGATGCCCGCAGCAAAGGCGCCAGCATCTGGATCGGGGATGGGGAGGACCCGGCCTCGGGGAACGGGGAAACCGGGGCGCCACGCATTCATCCCCCGGTTGTGATCGAGAACGCGAGGGAGAGCATGCAGGTCCACAGCTCCGAGATCTTCGGGCCCGTACTGGCTCTAAGAAAGGTAAAAAGCGCCGAGGAGGCGCTGCGGTGGGCCAACGATTCCCGACTGGGACTGTGCGCCTCCATCTGGAGCCGGGATCGCCGCACGGCCCGCCGGCTGTCGCGAAAGCTCCAGTTCGGAGTGGTCATGATCAATGATCACCTGATGAGTCACGGCATGCCCGAAACACCATGGGGCGGCTACAAACTGTCCAGCATCGGACGCTGCCACGGGGAAGCGGGCTTTTTCGAGGTAACCCGGACCAAGGTCGTCGTGGATGACCTGCTGCACCGTTTGCCCCGCAACTTCTGGTGGCTGCCCTACGGCGAGCACCTGGAGAAGGGATTGCTCGGCGGAATCGACGCGCTGTTCAGTCGATCAGCAGGCAGGCGGCTGCG
>JAFGQJ010000378.1 GCA_016935715.1 Spirochaetales bacterium | reverse complement strand
CATTTTTCGTGCCATTCGGTCATCCTTTGTTATAGTTAGTGGGAATACGGTTCAGTATAAAAGGAAAGCCCGGGCTTGGCAAGGCGGTCAGGTGTTTTCGGGGCGCTCCCGCACCAGGTAGATGCCCGGGATGCTGAGGACGGTCACCGCGGCCTTCACGATCAGGTTCGCCAGAAAGATCGACCAGACCGTGGCCGGCGGCAGCACCGCCCCGAAGGCGGCCCAGCAGAAAATCAGGCTGTCCAGGGGAACGCTGACCGCGTTGCTCGCCAGCACGCGCGCCCACTGGTGACGCCGGGTGATGCGGGTGACCCAAAGGTGGTACACCTCCGTATCCACCAGCTCCGCGACGATCTCGGCGGCGATGCTGGCGGTCACGATCCGCCACACCGGTCCCAGGACGCTGGCAAACTCCCGCTCCAGTCCCCAGGCCGGGTCGCCGGGCAGCCGGGCCGAGAAGGCGAAGAACGCGGCCATGAACAGGTTGATCCCCCCGGCCAGCACGATCACCAGCCTTGCCGCCTGTTTTCCCAGACGCTTGTGGACCAGGTCTCTCAGGGTAAAGGTAATCGGATAGATGAAGGTGCCCGCATCGACGGACAGGCCGGCGAGCAGCGCGATCTTCAGGCTGGCCACGTCCGAGATGATCTGGGCGGCGATGTACAGCGACACCAGGATGATGCCGGCCACAGGCAGTACGCCGGGCTGCGGGCGGTTCGCAGCAGGACCGTCCATCAGGGCTTTCGAGAAAAGAAACGGCGGAACAGACCGGTGATCCCCTTGCTGCCGATCGGCAGCTTCTCTCCGGTCAGGGCATCGATATCCTCCTCCCGCCCTCCGACCAGCAGGATGTCGTCCGCCTGCAGACGGTACTCCGGAGCGTAGAAGAAATATTCCTCCCCGTCCAGTTTGCGGTAGGCGATTACGTTCAGGTTGTACTTGCGCCGCATGTCCACTTCCACCAGGCTCTTTCCGTAGAATTTTTCCGGCACTTTGACCTCGGCGATCACCAGCCCGCTGGAGATCGGCAGATAGCTGAAGATCTGCGAGGATATCAGAAACGGGGCGATCCGTTTGGCCGCTTCCAGGTTGGGGAAAACCACCTTGGTAGCGCCAACCAGATCGAGGATCTCCCCGTGCTCGTGGCTCTCGGCCCGGGCTATGATCTCCCTGACCCCCAGCTTCTTCAGGTAATTGGTGACCAGGATCGAAGCCTCTATCCGATCACCCAGGTCCACGACCGCTGCGTCGATGGTCGGGGGCACGAGCTTGCGGATGATCTCCTCGTTCAGGACGTCGGCGATGTAGGCGGAAGCCACCTTGTCCTTGTACAGCTCGATCACGTCCCGGTCCTTGTCGATGATGATCATCTCCGCGTTCGTGGCCAGGAACTCTTCCAGCAGACGGCGGCCGAAGCGACTCAATCCGATTATCACAAATTGCTTCATTATCCGATCAGAACCTCCCCTTGTGGATAGTCCAGCACGTGGACAGGATAGGGCCTGGACCGCGGGATGGCCAGAGCCAGCAGTCCGATCCGCCCCATGAACATGGTTACGACGAGCACCAGCTTGCCGGCCGCGGTCAGATCGGGCGTGGCTCCCAGAGACAGCCCCACGGTGCCGAAGGCCGAAAAGGTCTCGAATATCAGGGAAAACGCGTCGACCCGATGCCCGGCGGCCCACAGCTCGGTGATCGTCAGCGCCAGGAAACTTCCGAACAGAAGCAGCAGGGCCTTGAGCATGAACATGGTGGCGTGAAACACCCTGTCCCCGGCGATCTTTCGTTTGAACACCGTCACCTCGCCCCGGGAATCCGGTCCCTGGAAGAGCATGAGAAGAACGATGAAGAAGGTATTGACCTTGATCCCGCCGGCGATCGAACCGGAACCGCCGCCGATGAACATGAGCAGCATGGTGAATGTCTTGGAGGGCGTGGACAGATTGCCCTGGGGAATCGTGTTGAAGCCGGCCGTTCGCGGGGTCGCTGCCTGAAACAACGCCGCCACGATCTTTTCTCCCGGGCCCAAGGCCGCCATGCTGCGCCCTGCTTCGAAGGCCAGGTAGAATCCGGCGGCGAAGACCAGCAGTATGCCGGTCATCAGGAAAACGATCTTGCTGTGCAGGCTCATGCGCTTCTGTTTGACCATCCCCGTGGCGGCAGCGTCCCGCAGCACCACGAATCCGAGACCCCCGAACACGATCAAGGCCATGACGGTCAGGCTCACCACGGCGTTCGTGGTGTAGCTCTCCAGATTGTTCGAAAACAGGGAAAACCCGGCATTGCAGAAGGCGGACACCGCATGGAACAGACTCACGAACAGCCTGTTCTGCGGAACAGTATCCCCGAATCCGGGATACAGGATCAGGGCCCCGATCAGCTCGAAGCCGAAGGTAACGGCGACGATGCGGCGGATGATCGCCTTCGTGTCCAGGCCGGAAGATTCCAGGTAGTACCCGCGGATGACCCGGTGGCGGATCAGGGATATCCGGCCCCGCGGACGGGCCAGGTAGATCGTGCTGAAGGTGATGATTCCCAGCCCCCCCGCCTGGATCAGGAGCAGGATCACGACCTGACCGATTGTGCTGTAGGTGGGTGTATCGACCGTGATGAGACCGGTCACGCACACTGCGGAGGTCGCGGTGAACAGGGCGTCGATGAAGGCGAGCCTGCCCGCCCCGCCCCATGAAAAGGGAATGAAGAGGAGCAGTGTTCCGAGGCTTATGACTGCCAGGAAGTAAGAGAAGAGAAACAGTTTTTCCGACTGGAGAACTCTCTTCAAGAGTCTTCACACCTTCGAAGGTCTGCCCTGCTTAGGCAAACGGATAAAAAAATACCTGGCAACGTCCTACTCTCCCACCCGCAATCGGGGTAGTACCATCGGCGCTGGAGGGCTTAACTTCCGTGTTCGGGATGGGAACGGGTGTTTCCCCTCCGCTATAGTCACCAGGTAATTATTATCAGATTTTGAAAGAAGGGTGAACAAAAGATATGGTCAAGCCTCACGGGAAATTAGTACTGGTCGGCTAAACATGTTACCATGCGTACACCTCCAGCCT
>JAFGQJ010000377.1 GCA_016935715.1 Spirochaetales bacterium | reverse complement strand
GAAACGCAGCGGCCGGGCAGATCTCTTCCGGATCGCCTATAATTGGGGATACAGGAGGATGCAATGACCGGAAAAAGAGTGTTGGCGGTTCTGGCCATGGCGGCAGCGGTTCTCTCTCTGATCCCAGGTTGTGCGAGCTCGAAGAAGCCTTACCCCGGCGAGGAGCTCATGGAGAAAATCAGCGGCGAGTGGAAAAACACCGAGTATGATCGTTCGACATCCCCGGCCAGGCGGATCATAGATCTGCAGGGGAATCTGCAGCAGTACGACAAGACGTACGAGGAGGTCGGCGAGAGGACGGGTCTGTTCACCATAGTCAAGGCCTGGACCGAATCCGAGGGCTGGATCTGGTTCAGGGACACCATCCGCTACCACGATACGAATACGACCGTTTACGAGCTGTCGAAGCTGGATCTCCAGAAGATGGACTGGACCATCCTGTGGTCGGAGGAGGATTTCCCGGCCGAGTGGGATGCGGCCGAGTATCCCTCGTACTTCTATCGAAAATAGAACGGCGGCTAACCCGTCAGCGGGAAGTGGCAGGCCACCCGGCGACCCGGTGAGAGCTCCCGGTAGGCCGGTTCGGTCTCCCGGCAGGCCGCCCGGGCGTAGGGGCAGCGGGGGTGGAAGCGGCAGCCGGAGGGAATGTCGACGGGGCTCGGGGTTTCACCCTTGAGCACGATCAGCTTGCGCTTCACCGCCGGATCCGGGATCGGAACGGCGGCGAACAGGGCCTCGGTGTAGGGATGGCAGGGCCTCTCGAACAGCTCCTCCGTGGCGGCCTGCTCCACCAGCACCCCGAGGTACATGACCGCCACGCGGTCGGCGATCTGACGCACGCTGCCCAGATTGTGGGTGATGAGCATCATGGTCAGGTCCAGCTCCCCGCGCAGACGGGCCAGGAGGTTCAAGATGCGGGCCTGGATGGAAACATCCAGGGCCGAGGTGGGCTCGTCGGCGATCAGAATCGAGGGATTGAGAGCAAGGGCGCGGGCGATCACCACCCGCTGCGCCTCGCCTCCTGAAAGTTCGTGGGCGAAGCGTTCTTTGTGCTCCTGGCCCAGGTTGACCAGATGAAGCAGCCGGTCCACGGCGGCTCCCACGTCCGGGGCGGCCCTGTGAACGCGGATCGCCTCCCTGAGCAGCGCCCCCACGGTGATGCGGGGGTTGAGGGAGGAGCGGCCCTGCTGGAACACGATCTGCAGCAGCGTGGCCAGGCGTGCCCCGTATTCACCGGGGCTCCTCCCGAACACCCGGATCTCTCCCCGGCTCGGCGACAGCAGCCCGAGAATCAGCTTGGCCAGGGTCGTCTTGCCGCAGCCGCTCTCCCCGACCAGGGCCAGGACCTCTCCCGGGTAAAGCTCCAGATCTACGCCGTCCACGGCGCGTACCCAGCGCGTCCCGGACAGCAGACGGGTGAGAACGTTCCTGGTATGGAGGAAGCGCTTGTGCAGATCGAGCGTCTCCAGCACCGGCTGCATACTAGACATTGTGGCAGCTCACCCAGTGCTGAGATTCCAGCTCGCGCAGGCGGGGTGACTCCCGCAGGCAGCGCGGCCCCGCCAGATCACAGCGGGGCTGGAAGCTGCAGCCGGCGGGAAGGCTGTCCAGACGCGGCGGGGCGCCCCGGATCTCCGACAGCGGCCGCTTGAGGTCGTGGCGCGGTATGGCCGCGAGGAGCTTCCGCGTGTAGGGATGCAGGGGATTTTTGAAGAAGTCCATGGTGAGTCCGTGCTCTACAATGCGGCCTGCGTACATGGTGTAGACGCGGTCGCAGATCTCCGCCAGGATGCTCAGATCGTGGGTGATGAACAGCAGGGCCGAGCCGCCGCGGATGACCTTGTCCTTGATCAGCTCGAGGATCTGCCTCTGGATTGTTACGTCCAGGGCCGTGGTGGGCTCATCCGCGATGACCAGCTGAGGGTCGGCGCAGATGGCCATGGCGATCAGCACCCTCTGTTTCATGCCACCGGAAAGCTCGTGTGGGAAGGCGCCGAAGCGACGCCGGGCTTCGGGTATGCCCAGGCTGTCCAGCAGGCCGACGGTCCGCTGCCGCGCCTCGCGGAAATCGACGTCGCCGTGGGCCGTTATGACGTCGCAGATCTGCCGTCCGATCGAGATGGTGGGATTGAGAAAGCTCGAGGGGTCCTGGAAGATCAGGGACAGCCGCGAGCCGCGGATGCGGCGCAGCTCCCGTTCGGGCAGCTCGAGAAGGTCGGCGCCTTCGAAACGGACCCGCCCGGCTACTGTCCGCCCGGGCGGGGGTACCAGCTGCAGGATTGCCCGGGCGAGGGTCGACTTCCCGCAGCCGCTCTCTCCAGCCAGCCCCACAGTCTCTCCAGTACGGACCTGCAGATCCACCTCCTCCACCGCCCGCACGGTGCCGTGCTTCAGCAGGAAATGGGTCGAAAGCTTCTCGACTTCGAGCAGGCTCGGTTCGCCCACGTGCGCTTCCTCCCTATCGCTCGCGCCGGCGCGGGTTGAGGATGAAGCCCAGACCGATGCCGAACAGGTTGAACCCGAATACCAGCAGGGCGATGCAGATGCCGGGAAAGATGGTCATCCAGGGGCTGTGCAGGAGATAGCTCTTGCCCAGGGCCAGCATCGCTCCCCAGGAGGCCCGGGGAGGCTGAACCCCAAGGCCGATGAAGCTCAGCGCGGCCATGTCGATGAGAGCGTAGCCCAGGTCCAGGGAAAGCTGCACGATGATCACGGAGACGATGTTCGGCAGGATGTGGGCGAAAACGATCCGCACCGAGCTGAACCGCAGCACCCGGCAGGCTTCGATGTAGGGCTCCTCTTTGATGGACAGGACAACGCTTCTCACCAGCCGGGCGAGCATCGGCATGTAGCTGATCGAAATCGCCAGGATGGCGTTGCGCATGCCGGGGCCGAGCATGGCCACGATCACTATGGCCAGCAGCAGGTGCGGGATCGATATGATCATGTCCATGACCCGCATCACCGCCTCGTCGAAGGCCCCGCCGATGTACGAGGAAACCAGGGCCAGGGGAACGCTGATGGCCAGCTCCAGGAGGACCACGATGACCGTTATGGCGAAGGCGATGCGGCTTCCGTAGATGACCCTGCTGAACACGTCGCGTCCCACATTGTCCGTGCCGAAGGGATGCCTCCACGAGGGAGGTTGGTAAGTGGCCTCCAGGTCGGTGGTGTAGGGGTCGTGCGGCGCGATCAGGGGGGCGAAGACCGCCAGCACGGCGAAAAGCCCGATGATCGCCAGGCCGGCCGAGGTGAGGGTGCTGGAGCGAACCCTGGCGAAGGCCTTCCCGAGCTGCCGTGACAGGAATCGAGTCTGCCGCATCTTCACTTCCTGGCCGTGTAGCGGATCCGGGGATCCAGGACCCCGTAGAGCAGGTCCACGAGAAAGTTGGAAACCACGAACACGATCGATATGAACACCGTCAGGCCGAGAACGATGGGGAAATCCTGGCGCAGGGTGGCGTCCACAAGCAGGCTGCCGATCCCCCCGAGACCGAACACGTACTCGATCAGCACGGCAAAGACGATGTAGGAACCGATCATGAACCCAGATATGGTCAGCACGGGGGCCAGGGAGTTCTTGAAGACACGGATCACGATCTTGGCGCGGGGCAGGCCCATGGCCAGGTCCTTGACCACGTAGTCCTTGTCCAGTTCCTCGATCATGCTGGCCCGCAGCATGCGGAACAGCAGGCCGACGAAAGTCAGGGACAGGGCGGAGCAGGGCAGGATCAGGCGCTTCACGTCCAGGAATTTCTCCAGTCCCATCGGAGGCAGCCAGCCGAGCCAAAGAGAGAAGATGATGATCAGCAGCAGTCCCACCACGAAGACCGGGGTGGAAGCCGAGATGATCGACAGGGTGATCAGGATGTGATCCAGGGGGCGGCCCTCCCGCAGGGCGGCGGCCGCTCCGGTCGGAATGGCCAGCAGCAGAGTCAGCATCCCGCTCAGCAACACCAGCTGCAGCGACACGGGAAGCCGCTCCACGATGAGGCGGCTGACCTTCACGTCCCTGAAGAAGGAGGTACCGAAATCCCCGCGGAAAATCCCGCTGAGCCACAGCCAGTACTGCATGTAGAAGGGCTTGTCCAGGTTCAGGGACCTGCGGATCATCTCGATGCGCTCGGGCGGAACCTTGTGACCCGCGGTCAGGGTCGTAACCGGATCGCCCGGCGCGGCCTGGAGCAGCAGAAATATCACCAGGGAGACGGCTACCACGGTCAGGGTTGCGGTGATGATTCGGCGGATGATGAACACCAGCAGCTCTGCGCTCAATTACCGTTGCTCCTTCCTTTCTACCCCGGATCAGAGAGTTTGCTGAAAATGGAGCCCGGCGGGATAGCCTCTGTGGGAGCTCCATCAGAGGACGTCCCGCCGGGTGCAAATGATCGACCGGTAGAGCTACTCGGCCAGCCAGACGTCCTGAAGGAAGTGCTGGAAGAAGAACATCGGTCCCGGATTCAGGCCCTCGACCTTGACCGAGGCGGGCATCGCTTCCTTGATATGGTAGATCCACACCCGGGGAGCTTCCTCGTAGATGATCTCGTTGACTTCCTGGAACAGCCCGGCCCTGCGCTCGAGATCCGTTTCCGCGGCGGCCTGATCTAGGAGTGCGTCCACCTCAGGATTGGCGTAGTAGGAGAAATTGCAGCAGCCGTCCGGGGGCGTGTTGGTGGAGTAGCAGAAAGGCACCAGGGTACCGGCAGCGTCGGGGAAGTCCGGGTACCAGAAGCTCATGGCCGCATCCTCGTAGTTGCCCGCCTGCAGATGGTTCCACAGGGTGCTGGACTCCTCGGATATGAGCTCCACCTCCACGCCGATCTTCTTGTAGTACTCCTGGAGCACGACCCCTGTTTCGGCATCGGGAGAGTTGGATCCCACGAGCAGCTTCATCGAGAAGCCGTTCGGGTAGCCCGCCTGCCGGAGCAGCTCCTTGGCCTTGTCCGGGTCGTAGGGGTAGGGTTCCCGAACGCCCGCGAGAGAACCGGCCATTTCAGGGGCGATGTCCGTGATCGCCGGCTCGGCATAGCCGCGGGTGACCGCCCTGGTGATGGCGTTTCGATCGATGGCGTAATTCAGAGCCCGGCGAACCCGCACGTCGCTGAAGGGCTCCTTCTTCATGTTCAGGGCCAGGTAGTAGACGATGTAGGTGCCGAAGATGTTCGTGTTGAATCCCTCGTTGCCCTCCACCTGCTCGACATTGGCGAAGGAGAGGTTGTAGACGATGTCGAGGTCTCCCATGCGCAGGCTGCTCAGGCGGGTAAACTCCTCGAGGATGATCTTGAACACGACCTTGTCCAGGTAGGGCTTGCCCTCTTCCCAGTAGTCCTCGAAACGGCTCAGCACCACCTGGCTGCCCCGGTCCCAGCGTTCCAGCTTGAAGGGGCCGGCACCGATGGGGTTTTCGCCCAGGCCGATACCGTACTTTGTGATCGCTTCCTGGCTGCTCACCCCGCCCACGGGGGTTGCCAGGGCGTTCAGCACGTCGACCACCGCTCCGGTTTTGATCTGCACGGTTTTCGCGTCCACCGCCTCGAGGCTTTCGATGGGATCGAGCATCCAGGCCATCGGGCTCTTGGCATCCGGGTTGAGGGCGAACTCCAGGCTGGCCACCACGTCCTGCGCCTCCATGGTTGTCCCGTCGTGGAACTTCACCCCGTCGCGGAGGTGCAGCACGATGGTGTCATCCCCCTTTACTTCCCAGGATTCGGCCAGACCGGGGATGATCTCACCCTTCTCGTTGAAGCGCAGCACCGTGTCCCAGATGGCCACCGCCGTCAGGTTGTTGGATGCGTCGTAAGCCTGGTAGTAGGCCAGGTTGGGAATCGGCCGGTAGACGCCGAAGGTGAGGGTGCCGCCGCTTCGGGGACCGGCTGCGGCGGCCGCAGCGGGTTCCGCGGCCGGCTGCTCCTCGCCCTTGCCGCCGGCGTATACCGCGGCGGCCAGGACGGCCAGCAGCACGAGAACGAGCACAAGAGTTCTTTTCATGACAATCTCCTTTTTGATTGTTGTTTTTCGAGGGAGCTTCGGGCCCCGGGCAGAGGCAAAGCCCGTCCTCAGCTTCTGATTATTAACTCCTCCCGCCGTCCTGTCAAGGAACGGCAGTTATGTCAGGAGCTGAAAGGATTCTCGATCCGCACACCCCGAATGATCTGCCCGGGATTCAGATCTTCGTTGTACAGGGTCGAGCATTTTGCGCACTCAGCCGCGGCAACCACCAGGGCATCCCGTAAGGAGATCCGGTTCAGGATGCTCACATCGATCGCCTCGCCGATGAGACTGGGATCGACCTGTACGACCTACATGTTCTCAAAGGAATGGATGATGCTCTTCGCCAGCAGGGGGTCTGCCCCTAGCTGCGACGCGCCGGCCACGTAGAACCCCTGCATAACCTGCGTGGAGATGACCGGATTGTCGTCTTCGGTGACCCGCTGGAGGATCATCCGGGCTTGCGCTTGCTCCTGCCGTTTCTCGTCGTTTTGATCCAGCGTATACAGCAGCACGTTCGTATCCAGGAAGATCTTAGACACGATGCAGATCCTCCCGCCGCCACCGTTTTCCCTGCGAGTCCGCCCCGGCCCGGTCACGATCCCGGCGCACCGATGCCCAGCAGGCGGGCGGCATTGTCGTGAAAGATGTTCCGCTTCGCCTGCTCCGGGAGGTGGGTAGCCCGTACCCGCACGATCTCCAGGGCCATGTCCATGTAGGGGGTGCAGCTGCCGAACAGGACCCGCTCGGAGCCGGCCGTTTCGACGAGGAGCTCGATGAAATCCCGGCGGTACACCCCGGCCACGTCGAAGAGCACGTTCGGAGTTTCCCGGGCCACGACGAGGGAGTCCTCGAAGCTCATTCCCGAGTTGTCCTGCTGTCCTCCGTGGGCCGCTATGAACAGCGTCTGCGGGTGGCGCTCGGCCAGTTCCTGGAGCTGGAGCGGATGGGAAACGACCGGAAAGCCCGTGGATACGTACACCGGAACCCTGTCTCCGAGAGCCCGGATGACCCCGTCCACCTTCGGCGAGTTGACCGGGCAATTCTCCTCCCACGGGTGGAGGTGCAGACCCTTGAGGCCGTACTCCTCCACGGCCCGCCGCGCCTGTTCCGGGGCGCCGGGCTCGAGAGGGTTGACCCTGGCGAAACCAACCAGCCGGGGCTCCCCGGACTGGAGCTCGGCAACCCGCCGGTTGGCGGCGTCCATGTCGAAGTCGACGGGCTTCAGGGGGCGGATCACCGCGGCGGCTACGCCCAGAGCTTCCATGGTTTCGAGCAGACTGGAGGGTTCCAGCGAGTTTTCGTAGAGGGACCGGCCGACGAAGACGTGGGCGTCGATCATGCCTCGTCCTCCGCGATCTCGAGGTGCAGCAGGCGGGCGATGTTCCGCCACAGCAGCTGCCGCTCCGTCTCCTGCGGCAGCCCGAGCATGCGGATCTTCTGAAGCTCCGAGATCGGGTCTCCAGCCGGGCTGTCGGAGGCGAAGACGACGCGTTCCGGACCCAGTACTTCGATCGCCCGGCGGATCGATGCCGGGTAGGGACAGGAGGAGGTGTCCAGCACCAGGTTGGGCCGGCGCTCGGCTACCCGGATGATCTCCTCTGCGTGAAAGTAGCCTCCCAGGTGACAGATGATCGTCGTGTCCGGGCACAGGGCGGCGCCCTTGCCAATCTGCAGGGGAAGGGCGGGCACCGCATCGCCGCAGTGGATGAACACGGGCACGCCCAGCTGTCCGGCGGCGCGCATCAGCTCGACGCAGCGCTCCGCGTACGGCTTGACCAGATTGGAGATCGGATGGAGCTTCAGGCCCCGCATCAGCGGGTTTTCCCGGATCACCCGCTGCAGCAGCTTCACCGAGCTGTCTCCGAACTTGGGGTCGATGCGGGCAAAGCCGATCAGACGGTCCGGGTGGGCCTCCAGATAGCGTTCCAGGTTTTTCAGGCCCGGAGAGGGTCCGGGCTCATCGGAGTAGGAGGTAACCACCGAGATGTCGATGCCGGCCTCGTCCATCAGGGCGATGAGCTTCTCCGGCGGATCGTACCAGCCCCAGATGTCGTTCTCGTCGGCGTGGGCGTGGGCGTCGATTACCATGTAATACGAGTCTACAGCCTGACGGCTTTACCCGCAAGCCGTCGATCTTTCCGGTTCCAAGGATCCCCGGGGCTTGCCTTTTGCCGTGAAGCTGATACAGTGGGGTCGGAATGGAGGTCAACACATGCACGGCGAACTGATTGAGCTTTCCACCGGGGCGACGCTGCACTACGAGGAAAAAGGGGAGGGGGAGCCGGTTGTCGTGGTACACGGGCTCCTCGGCACCGCCCGGGATGAGCTTGGAGAGGTGATTGACTGGCTTGCGGAGAGCTACCGCGTTTTCGGTCTGACCCTGCGCGGCTACGGCGCGTCCCTGCCGAAGCCGCGGCGTTTTCCGCCGGATTTCTACTACACGGATGCCGACGACGTCGTCGCTTTCATGGACGCTCTGGATCTGGACAGGGTGCATTACTTGGGATTTTCCGACGGCGGTGAGATCGGCCTGATCCTGGGGGGCAAGCATCCCGATCGGTTCCGCTCGGTCAGCGTCTGGGGAGCCATCGGCTTTCTCGGCCCGGCTGTGCGAGAGGAGGTGAGGAAGTACTACCCGGCCACCTGGGTCACGGACGAGGTAAAGGCCCGGCACGGGATCGATGATCCGAATCCCATGATAAAGGAATGGGTGGAGGCGATCGTGAGCATGGTCGACGCCGGCGGCGACATCAGCCTCCACCTTGCCGACAGGATCCGGGCTCCCCTGCTGCTGATGCTCGGAGAAACCGACTACCTGAATCCGCCGGAGTACGCCCGCATTTTGGTCGAACGTGCCGGGCAGGGGCGTTTGGAGATGTTTCCCTGCGGCCACGAGATCCACGATCAGCAGCCCGAAGCATTCCGCCGGGTGGTCGGCGACTTCCTGGCCTCGGTTTCCGGGTCTTGAGCCGGCTCTGACCCTTGGATACGGCCCGCGCGACCCGTTCGGTGCCCGGCTGTCAACCGCTGTCGGGTAGTGTTCGGTCAGGCTACGGGTTTGCTCCTCATCTTCGTGACCAGCTCCCGCACGGCTTTCTGAAGGCGCACCGGAGCCAGTCCCTCGAAAACGAGTCCCAGGTCGTCGACGATCATTTCTCCCATCAGCTCGTAGATTTCGGGCAGCCCGCCGGCGCGGTGAGCCGACAGGAGCACATTGTCCAGGCCGCGAATCGGATGATCACTGGCAAAGGGTTCTTCGGGAAAAACGTCGACTGCTGCCATGAATCTGCCGCTCCGGAGAGCTTCGGTGAACGCATCGAAATCGACCACGGATGCACGGCTGGCAAGAATGAATGCCGCCCCGTCCTGCAGCCAGCCGAGCTCCCTCTTGCCGATCATTCCGCGATTCTCCGTGGTTGCTCCGGCGAGCATGAAGACGATGCGGGATTTTTTCATGAGCTCTTCGAGACCGCAGGGCTCGACCCCGAAGCCTCGCAGGTAATTGTCGGGAAGCCATGGATCGTGAACCCGGATGGTGCAGCGAAACGGCTGGAGCAGAGGCAGGAGAGCTTTGCCAAGGTT
>JAFGQJ010000074.1 GCA_016935715.1 Spirochaetales bacterium | reverse complement strand
TCAGGCCGTTGTCCGACCCGGGGCCGCGGCGCGGCTACCCTGCAGGTTTCAGGCGGATCCAGGATTTCTTTTCCGGAGCCCGTTTGGCCTCCTCGAACTCGACGAGCCCCTGTTCGCCGAGGGATTTCATGAGCTGCAGTACGTAATCCCGGGATACACCGATCTTCTTGGCGAAAAAATCGCAGTTGAGCTTCTTGTCTCCCTCTTCCTTCATTACGGCGAGCATTCTACTCTCGTAGCGCTGCCGGGTTTCCTTGTTCAGTTCCATGGGCGCCCCTCCTTCTCTGACTGTTCGCATTCTATCACAATGTCCCGTGAATACGAACCCTCATTTTATCATAAAGAGCGGAGGCGGTCGTGCGCCGCCGCTTCGCCGCAGATCCCGAGCAGGATGCCGCGCGGGATTGCCACAAGACCCATAGTCCGGTACAGTCAGAACACCCCCTTATAGAGGAGAAAGGCTTGCCCAAGATCGATGTGCTCGAAATGGTAGACATCTCCAAGTCTTTCCACACGACCCGGGCGAATCACCGGGTGAACCTGCGGATAGCCGCGGGAGAGATCCTCGGGCTGCTCGGGGAGAACGGCGCGGGGAAAACTACCCTGATGAACATCCTCTACGGTTTGATCCTGCCGGATTCGGGGGAGATCCGCATCAACGGGCATACGGTACGGATCGACAATCCCCGGGATGCCATCGAGCTGGGAATCGGCATGGTGCACCAGCATTTCATGCTTATCGAGAATCACACCGTTGCCGAGAACATCGCCCTCGGACTGAGCGATGCGCCTTTCCTCTCGCCCTCCCGAAACGTGGCGCGCAGATTGGTGCAGTTCGGCCGCCGCTTCGGCCTCAAGATCAATCCCCAGGAACGAATCTGGCAGCTCTCCGCCGGTGAGCAGCAGCGCGTGGAGATCGTCAAGGCCCTGGTGAAGGGGGCGGATCTTCTGATACTCGACGAGCCGACCTCGGTGCTCACGCCCCAGGAAACCGAAGAGCTGTTCGCCATCCTGCGCCGGATGACCGCCGAGGGACACTCGGTGATCTTCATCAGCCACAAGCTGGAGGAGATCCTCTCCATCTGCCACAGGGTCCTGGTCCTGCGAAAGGGGGAGGTGGCCGGAAAGGCGGAGACCAGGGACGTGGACAAGCGGGAGCTGGCCCGCATGATGGTCGGAAGGGAGATCATCTTCCGCCTCGAGCGGTCCGCCCTGCAGCGGGGAGAGCTGGTGTTGGACGTCCGGGACCTGGTGGTTCCGGGGGACCGGCAGCAGCTCGCCGTGCGGGGAGTCGGGTTCCAGGTGTTTCGCAACGAGATCCTCGGAATTGCCGGAGTCTCGGGAAACGGGCAGCGGGAGCTGGTAGAGGCCGTGACCGGCCTGCGCAGGTCGAGCGGCGGAGAGGTCCTGCTCGGCGGGCAGAACATTACCAACGCCTCCGCCCGGGTCGTGGCCAGCCGGGGCATATCCCACGTACCGGAGGAGCGGATCCGTTTCGGAATCGTTCCGAATCTGTTCGTATACGAGAACTCGGTGTTGAAGCAGCACCGCAAACGCCTGTTTTCCCGGGTGCTGTTTCTCAACTTCGGCAGCATCCGCAGGTACGCCTCGGACATCATAGAGAGCTTCAACGTGAGCGTGCCGACGATCGACACGCCGGTCAAAAATCTCTCCGGGGGCAACATCCAGAAGCTGATCCTGGGGAGGGAGATATCGGGGCAGCCCGCCCTGCTGGTTGCGGCCCATCCGACCTACGGGCTGGACGTGGGCGCAACCGAGTACATCCGCCGGCAGCTGCTGGCCAGGCGGGAGGAGGGTCTGGCGGTCCTCCTGGTATCCGAGGACCTGGAGGAGATCTTCGAGCTCTGCGACCGGATTGCGGTGATGTACGAGGGTCGATTCATGGGCATCGTGCCCACGGCCCGGGCGACGATGGAGGAGATCGGCCTGATGATGGCCGGTTCGAAGCCGGGCGCCGCGGACGGTGCGGTTCCCGAGGGACAGCCGGTGGAAGAGGGGCAGAGATGAGCGTATCGATCCGCCTGCAGCCCCGCCATGACACCACGACCGGCCGCCAGCTGGCGGTGCTGCTGGTCTCCCTCCTGGTCGGTTTCGTCGCCGTGGGCCTGGTATTCGCGCTCAAGGGAGTCAATCCTCTGTTCGCTCTGTGGAAGATCCTGGCCGGTTCCTTCGGCAGCGTCTACGGGATCTCCGAGACCATCACCAAGGCGATTCCCCTGATCCTCATCGGATCCGGGCTGACCCTCGCTTTCAGGGCCAAGTTCTGGAACATCGGTGCAGAGAGCCAGCTGCTGATGGGCGCGATCTTCGCGACCTGGGTCGGCCTGAATCTGGGTCCCCGGCTGCCCGGTTGGCTGGCGATTGCCCTGATGTTCCTGGTCGGCTTTCTGGGAGGTGCTTTGTGGGGCGCTCTGCCCGCCCTGTTCAAGGTGCGCTTCGGCGTCAACGAGGTGATCTCCACTCTGATGCTCAACTACGTGGCCGCCGAGTTCCTGAACCTTCTCATCGTGGGACCCTGGAAAGGGGCGACGCAGCAGGGTTTCCCCTACACCGACGATTTGCCGGCCTCCGCGGTGCTGCCCCTGATCCCCGGAACCCGGATCCACTATATCACCCTCCTGATAGCCCTGGCCTGCGCGGTGATCCTCTTCTTCCTGATGCATTCCACGAAATTCGGTTATGAGCTGCGCGTAGTCGGGGAGAATCCGGAAGCGGCCCGATACGCGGGGATCGATTTTTTCCGCACCACCGTCGTGCTGATGGCCATAAGCGGAGGGGTCGCCGGTCTGGCCGGCGTGGGAGAGGCCGCCGGGATTCATCATCATCTGACCTATCCCGGAGTCATATCCGCGGGCTACGGGTTTACAGGCATCATCGTGGCCTGGCTGGGCAAGCTGAATCCGCTGGCTTCGATCCTCTCCGCACTGTTCTTCGCCGGAATCCTGGTCGGGGGGGACGCCATCCAGATTTCCCTGGGCCTGCCCGCGGCGACCGTGAACGTATTCAACGGGGTACTCCTGTTTTTTCTGATCATGGGTGACACCTTCCTCAACAAACGGGTCGTGATCTCCCTTCGCAGGAGGCTGTAGGCTATGGAGACGATCATCATTTCCACGCTGATCCGCACCCTGGTCGCCGGTACACCCCTGCTGCTCGGCACCCTCGGTGAGATCGTCACCGAACGCTCCGGCGTGCTGAACCTCGGTGTGGAGGGCATGATGGCCATCGGCGCCATGACCGCTTTCGCCGTCACGCTCACCTCCGGCAGCCCGTGGCTGGGACTGCTTGCCGCGGTCGCGGCCGGGACGCTGGCTGCAGGAATCCATGCCTTCGTCTCGGTCACGCTCAGGGCCAACCAGGTGGTCTCCGGGCTGGCTCTGACCATGCTCGGGCTGGGGGTCAGCGGGCTGTTCGGGAAGCCTTTCATCGGGCGACCGCTGCCCGGCAAGCTGTCGGCGCTTCCGATCCCGGGACTGTCGGACATCCCCGTGGTGGGCCGTATTCTCTTCTCCCAGGATCCGCTGTTCTACCTGGCCGTGATTCTGGGGCTGCTCCTCTGGGTCCTGCTGAGCCGTACCCGCTGGGGCATCGAGATCCGCTCCGTCGGGGAGAACCCGGCGGCCGCGGAGGTCCAGGGGATCGGCGTGGCCAGGATCCGGTATCTCTGCGTCCTGCTGGGAGGTGCGCTGGCCGGCATGGGCGGAGCCCACCTGTCCCTCGTGTACAGCAAGTCCTGGACCGAGGGGCTGACAGGCGGCCGCGGCTGGATCGTCATCGCCCTCACCATCTTTGCGCTCTGGAATCCCCTGCGCGCTTTCCTGGGGGCCTTCCTGTTCGGCTGCATCTTCGTCCTGCAGTACCTGCTGCAGCCCATCGGCGTGCCGCCGAATCTCCTGGCCATGATGCCCTACCTGGCCACTCTGGCCGTCCTGCTGGCCGGGGGATTGCGCAAGGATCACCGCCGGCTGCTGGCGCCGGCAAAGCTGGGAGAGCCGTATACCAAGGGGGAGCGCTGAAGGTGCGCGGCAACACGCCCAGGATACGGCTGGGATTGTGCTGCATCTTCCGCCAGGAGCCGATCAAGTTTCGCCGCACCACGGCCAAATCCCTGGGGAGGCTGGGCAGGCCGGAACAGCTCGTTTCCCTGGCTTCGCTGTGCCGGCACAATGCCGATGCCCTGTCGACGGCTCTCAGGTACTGCAGCGATCACGGCATCGGCGATTTCCGGATCAACAGCCAGATTCTTCCGCTATACACCCATCCCGAGCTCGGTTACAGGATGGAGGAGCTTCCGGGGGGCGGAGAAATCATCGCAGCTTTCGAGAGCTGCGGTTCCTTCTGCCGGCAGCAGGGGCTGCGCACCACCTTCCATCCCGACCAGTTCAACCTGCTGAGCTCGCCTTCCGAAGAGGTGACCCGGCGGTCCATTGCGGAGTTGGACTACCAGGCCGAGCTGGCGGAGCTGATCGGGGCGGATGTGATCAACATCCATGGAGGCGGAGCCTATGGGGACAAGGTGCAGGCGCTCGGCCGCGTCGCCCGGCGCCTGAAACGGCTCCGCCGGACCGTGCGGGAACGTCTCAGCCTGGAGAATGACGACAGGATCTATACGCCCCGGGATCTCCTACCTCTCTGCCGGGCCGAGGGCATACCCTTCGTCTACGACGTTCACCACCACCGCTGTCTCGGTGACGGGATGGAGGTAGCGGAGGTAACGGAGGCAGCGCTCGGAACGTGGGACCGGGAACCCTTGTTTCACCTGTCCAGTCCCAGGGAAGGCTGGGAGGGGAAGAATCCGCAGTACCACCATGATTACATCGATCCCGCCGACCTGCCGGCGGCCTGGCTGGAGACGGGCCAGGCTCTTACCGTGGAGGTGGAAGCCAAGGCCAAAGAGCTGGCATTGGATCGGCTGCGCAAGGATTTGAGCGGCAGGGTCGTCTTCATCCCGGAGGACGGCCGGGGGATGAAATCCGTTTGACCTTGGCGGTGCGCTGGCACTACTATTTCTAAGGGCGTGCGCATCCCGGTCGTAGCGGCGGGCGATCGATGAACGGGCCGCAGGAAGCGAACGCGCTGCAGCGGGCAAGCGCAGAAAAAAGCAGGAAGATGCGGCAACCGAACGGGGAGGAAAAACATGATTGAAGTCGAATTGGGCGGCTACAAACGATCCGTTGATGCGCTCCTGGAGCGGATGGACGGGCAGCAGGTCATCAGAAGGATATGGTCCGGCGACCACACGGTGTGGAAACCGGACCCCGCGGAGATCACCAACCGCCTGAGCTGGCTGCGGATCGCCAGGGCGTCGAAGCAGGAGACCGGCAGGTTGGCCGCGTTGGCGGAAGAGCTTCGCTCGGCCGGGTATCGGCGGGCCGTCCTTCTCGGTATGGGGGGATCCAGCCTCGCGCCGGAGGTGTTCAGCAGGACCTTCGGTGCGGCCCGGGGCTGCCTCGAGCTCTCCGTGATCGACAGCACGGATCCGGAGCTGATCCTGTCCTACGGGGACGAGCTGGATTTCAGCACCACCCTGTTCATCGTGTCGACGAAATCGGGCGGAACCGTGGAAACCCTCTCCTTTTTCAAGTATTTCTACAATCGGACGGTTGAAGCGGTCGGGGCCGGGAAAGCGGGGGAGCATTTCTTGGCGATCACGGACCCGGGAAGCAAGCTGGCGGATCTGGCCGCGGAATACCGGTTCCGGGACACCTTTCTCAATGACCCCGACATCGGCGGCCGCTATTCGGCCCTGTCCTTCTTCGGACTGGTTCCGGCCGCGCTGCTCGGCATCGATCTGTCCCGGCTTCTGGACAGGGCGATCCAGGCGGCCTGCGACTGCGGTGATCCGGACTGCGCGGCTCGCGCCGCCCCTGCGGGCGGGTCGGCCCCTGCAGGCGGCTCCGCCGCTTCCGCGACCCCCGCCGCCCCTGCAGGCGGCTCCGCTGCGGGCGGGTCGGCTGCGGCGGAAAAGAATCCCTGCGCCCTGCTGGGCGCGGTGATCGGCGGACTGGCCGCGCCGCACACCGAAGGCCCTGTTCGCGACAAGCTCACGCTCTTCACCTCGCCGCGCCTGGAGAGCTTCGGAGACTGGGTGGAGCAGCTGATCGCGGAGAGCACGGGCAAGGAGGGACGGGGCATCGTGCCGGTGATCGGGGAGCCCCCCGGAAAACCGGAGGTTTACGGAGAGGACCGGCTGTTCGTGCAGCTTCACCTGAGAGGTGACCAGGATGCGGGTGCGAAACTGACGGCACTGGAGAAGGCAGGCCATCCGGTGGTGCGGGTAGAGCTGCAGGATGTCTACGATCTGGGCGGCCAGTTCTTTCTCTGGGAAGCGGCCACGGCGGTTGCCGGCCACATCCTGTCGATCAATCCTTTCGATCAGCC
>JAFGQJ010000073.1 GCA_016935715.1 Spirochaetales bacterium | reverse complement strand
GTCTCCCGCCTGCCCGATCCGGACGCTCTCGTGGAGATCGAGCTCATCGCCTGTCGCCCTTGACCCGTTTTCCAAACAGCCGTCGATTCTGCCGATGAATCGGGAGTGAACGACCGCCGCAGCATTGGTGCGGGGATGTACGGGATATCTCGACCTCATTTTTCGCGGCACCTCGGACATTCATCGGATCTTAATCGATGGCTGTATTTCTCCACCCGGTCGGGATCGTTCATTTGATCTCCTTTTCCGGAGGTCGGGCGTAGAAGGCCCGCTTGGACTGCACCAGCCCGGCTTCCACCATGGCTTCGGTGATCTTGAGGGTCACCGAGGTGGGATCGATCACCACCACACCGAGCTTCTCTGCCGCCTCCCGGGCGTAGCCCACCATGCCGGCGCAGCCCAGCACGATCACCTCCGCCCCGTCCTGCTCCACGGCCTGCTTCGCCACCTCCATGATGCGCTTTCTGGTCCGATCCGGATCTGCATCGGTCTCCAGCACCGACATGCCCAGCTCCCGGACAGAGGCCAGGTAGGGACTGAGCCTGTTCCTCCACACGTCGTTCTCCTTGTGGGGAATCCGTTCTTTAAACAGGGTCAGGATCGTGAACTTGGCTCCCAGCGTGGTGGCCATGCGCAGAGAAATTTCCTGGATGCCGACAACCAGGATGTCTGAAACCTCCTTGGCGGCGAACAGACCCGGGTCGGAAAAACAGGCCAGGATCACCGCATCGTAGCCCTCCCGGTTTGCCCGCTTCACCAGCTCCAGAGTCGGGGGAATGGCCAGGGCTTCGTCGTAGGCCGACTCGATGGAGATCGGTCCTTTTTCCGGGCAGGTCACGGTAAGCTCGGTATCCGCCCGTTTGATCTCCATCAGCTCCCTGCGCATATGATCCGTCATCGAAGTCGAAGTATTCGGATTGATCACCATGATCTTCATCTCTTCATCATCCCCTACTCCACGATCAGCTCGCGCCCGGCTCGAAAGGCCCTCCGGTTCACTTCGAGCAGCTTGGAAGGCACGTACTTTTCGATCGTCCGTTCCCACACCGCGGGGGCCAGATCCAGCAGCCCGGAGAGAACACCGAGCAGCATGATGTTGACGACCTTGACATTGCCCAATTGGCTGGCCTTTTCGGTCACATTGATTTTGTAGTACCTTCCGCTTGCCGCCTTCAGCGTACCGTCGATTTGCTCCCTGCCGGGATACTCCATCTGCCCCGTAGTGACGCCCACCGGCGGTATTGGGTAGTCGTTCACGATCACCGTGCTGTCCGGCTTCAGGTACTGCACCATGCGCAGGGATTCCAGCGGCTCGAAGGCCAGCAGGTAGTCCACCTGACCCAGCATCGACATCGGGGAATGAACCTCCCTGCCCCACCGGATGTGACTGACCACGCTTCCGCTGCGGATCGCCAGCCCGAGAATATCGGATTTCTTGGCGTCGAACCCCGCACTCATCCCCACTTCGGCAAGGATGTCCCCCGCCAGGATGGTTCCCTGGCCGCCTACGCCGACCACCAGAAAATTTCTATCCATTGCTGCTGCTCTCCTTGCTCGCGGATTCCCCCGGCGGCGTGATCGCCCCGGTGGGGCAGACCTGCCGGCAGATGTCGCAGCCGATGCAGAGGGTGGGATCGATGTGGGACTTGAACTTCTTGTTCTTCTCATACCTCTCCGCAGACTGCCCAATGGCCGGACAGCCGACCCGGAAGCACATGTGGCAGGCGATGCACTTTTCCAGATCCACGTGGTAGGGGGGCTGGGGATTGCGGGAAACGAAGATGCACTGCCCGCGGGTGATCAGAACCGACGGCCCGTCGAAATCCAGGCATTCCTTGAGGCCGGCCTCCACCTCCTTGATCTTGAAGGCGTCCACCACCTCGATCTTCTCCACGCCGATGGCCCGAACCACCGCCTCCAGATCAACCTTCTTCGCCTTCCTCTGCTCGATCACGGCCCAGTCCACCCCGGGATGGTCCTGGTGCCCGGTCATGGCGGTCACGCTGTTGTCCATCAGGATCACCACGCCCCGGCTGCCGTTGTGCACCATGTTGACCAGCGGGGCCATGCCGGAGTGAAAGAAGGTCGAGTCCCCGATGGTGCAGACCCGGTTCTCCGGAAGTCCCGCCAGGGACATGCCGTGCAGCACCCCTACGCTGGCGCCCATGGCGCCCATCGTATGCTGCGCCTCGAAGGGAGGAAGTGTCCCCAGGTTGTAGCAGCCGATGTCCCCGGCCACGGGGAGCTTCATCTTCTTCAGCAGATAGAAGGTCGAGCGATGGGGGCAGCCGGCGCAGAACACCGGAGAGCGCGTGGGAAGCTGCGGCACATCTGAGGGGCCGGTGGATGCGGAGGACTGCTCGGGTCCGGGCTCCGGCGTCTGTTTCAGCAGCCCCGCCTCCCCGGTGTAGCGCTTGATCTCATCGGGAAGCAGCTCGAAGCAGGGCGGGAAGATGTCCTTGCCCCGCACCTCGATCCCCATGGCCCTGATCTGCTCCTCCAGCACCGGGTCCAGCTCTTCCAGCACGATCAACTGCTCGACCTCCGCCGCGAACTGCCGGATCAGCTTCTGCGGCAGAGGGTGGGTCATCCCCAGCTTGAGGATCGAGGCTTCGGGAAACACATCCAGCAGGTAGTTGTACAGCACCCCGCCGGTGATGAATCCGAGGGAGCGGTCGCGCCACTCGATCCGATTGATCGCAAGCGTATCGGCGAAGGCCGCGATCTCCCTGATGCGGCTCTCCACCCGGGGATGCATCCTGCGGGCATTGCTGGCCGTACAGTTGTACTTGGCGGGGTCCCGCTTGAACGGCCCGATCTCCGATCGGCCTTCCGGTCTCGCGCCTAATTCGACCACGCTCTTGGAGTGGGAGGTGCGCATCACGGTCCGGACGAGAACCGGGGTATCGAATTTTTCGGAAAGCTCGATGCCCAGGATTACGTAGTCCTTGGCTTCCTGGCTGTCCGCCGGCTCCAGCAGGGGAATCTTGGCCAGCCGCGCGTACCAGCGGTTGTCCTGCTCGTTTTGTGAGCTGAACAGGCCCGGATCGTCTGCGGTTACCACCACCAGGCCCGCCTCCATTCCCGTATACACGGCGTACATCAGCGAGTCGGAGAGCACGTTCATGCCCACCTGCTTGGTGGTGACCAGGGTCCGGCGGCCCGAATAGGCCGCGCCGGCGCCGGCGTCCATGGCCACCTTCTCATTGGTCGACCATTCCGTATAGATATCGTTTCCATATTTCAGGGCGATCGTCTTGATGATCTCCGAGCTGGGCGTGCCGGGGTAGCCGGTCGCGATCTCGATCCCCGCCTCGTAGGCTCCCCTGGCGATCGCCTCGTTCCCGGATAAAATCTCCTTCAAGCTTCCTACCTCCCGTATCAGCTGCTACGTTGTCTCTTCTTTCAGAACCAGCATGGCGTCCACCGCCACCGCACCCTGCCCCGCCGGCAGGACCAGCAGGGGATTGATGTCCAGCGCTTCGATCCGCCCGCCCCAATCCAGGGCCAGGTTGCCGACCCCGATCAGCACGTCGATAAGGGCCTCGATGTCCGCTGCGGGGGAACCGCGGAAGCCCTTCAGGATCCGGGCGGCCCGAGTCTGCTCGATCATCGCTGCGGCGGAAGCTCGATCCAGGGGCGGTATCCCCAAAGCCCGGTCGCCGAGCACCTCGACCATGACTCCCCCCATGCCGAAGATCACCGCCGGACCGAACTGGGGATCGACCAGAAGCCCCACGATCGCTTCGGCCACCGCACCAACGGCCATGCGCTGGCAGAGCACGCCGTCGATTGTTGCCTCAGGATCGTAGGCCCGGGCAGCCGCCAGCAACCGCTCGTAGCTGCCGTGGATCTCCTGCTCCTCCGACAAATTGAGGGCAATCACCCCGGCCTCGGTCTTGTGCGGGATCTGCGGCGACATGACTTTGAGCGCCACGGGTACGCCGATCTCCCGGGCCGCCGCCACCGCCTCTGCAGCACAGCCGCAGAGCAGCTCCCGGGTGCAGCTCACGCCGTAGGCGCTCAGAACCTGCTTGCTCTGAAACTCCGTCAGTGCTCCCCGAGCCGCCCCGATGAGCGGTCGCACCTCCTGCGCCGCCGGCGAGGGCCCCGCGGGGGGCGAGGGGATCGGATCGCCGTCCAGGAACGCCTTGTAGGTGATTGCGTGATCGACGGCCCGCAGACCCTCCCGCGTGCCCTGCAGCAGGGGCACTCCGGCCCGATCGAGGATGCCCCGGATCTGCTCATCGAAGCCGCCCGACGGATTGGAGAGGAACACCACGGGCTTGCCGCTGCGGCTGTACACCGTGGCGGCGGCCTCGGCCACGGCCGCGTACTGCTCGACCTGGCGGGGCGCCATGCCCCCGGGCACGTCCTGGGACACCAGGATCAGATCGGCTTCCTTCTCTTCGGCCGCCGCGCTCAGGCAGGGAGGATAGGCCTCCGCCACATTGCCGAAACCCCAGGCGTCCAGCGGATTGTCCACTGCTGCGTAAGGGGGCAGGTGTGCCTGCACCCGGGCGCGGCCCGGGGCCGACCAGTCCGGGAAGCGAAGGCCGAGCTCTTCCCCCAGATCTCCGAGCAGGCCGATCACTCCTCCGGAGAGGGTTACGGCGAACACGCCGTTGCCTCCGGGCAGCCGCCGCCCCAGCCTGGTGAACAGCTCGGAGGTCTCGAACATCTCGTCCAGGTCACCCACGCGGATCAGCCCCAACCGCTTGAACAAGGCATCCTGGACGTCGTCGGAACCGGCTAATGCACCGGTGTGAGCCACGGTGGCCCGCCGGGCCATTTCGGAACGTCCGACCTTGATCAACACGATCGGCTTGGCCAGCTCCTTCGCCCTGCGGGCCAGGGCGAGCAGCCGTTCGGGTCGGCGGAACTGCTCGATGAAGGCCATGATCACGCGCGTTCCCGGATCTTCGAGCATGTAGCCGATGTAGTCGGTGGCGTCGACCACCGCTTCGTTTCCGGCCGAGAGAATCATGCTGAAACCCAAGCCGCGGTTGGCATTGGCCACCTGGATGCACATGTAGCCGCTCTGGGCAACCATGCCGATGTCCCCGGGCACGATCTCCCGCGGCGCCGGGGCGCTGTAGGCCCCGGCCTTTGCGTTGAAGTTCAGAATCCCGACGCAGTTCGGACCGCAAAACAGGATATCCTGTTCCCGGCACAGGTCGGTGATTCTCCGCTGCAGGGCCCTGCCCTCCTCATCGGCCTCTGCAAAGCCGTTGGCAAAGGCCCAGGCCGCCCGCACGTCGCTGCGCGCGGCCTCCTCCAGGATGGGCAATACGAGGTTTCGATTCACTAGAATCGCCGCCAGGTCTATCGAAAGCCCCGCCTCCCGGACCGCAGCCAGCGACGGATAGCAGGGCATTCCCAGCACCTGCTTGTAGCGGGGGTTCACCGGGTAGACCTTTCCCCCGTAGCCGAGCTGCTGCAGGTTCTCAAGCACCTGCAGGCCCGGTCCGGGGTTTTCCGAAGCCCCGACCACGGCGATGGAGCCCGGTGCGACCAGCGGTTGGAGGTCCGGTGGCCGGAAGTGCTGCTCGAATCTCACCGCTCGGCACTCCAAACGGGAGTTCGCCATTCCGGGTGCCGCTCATCCTGACCGCTGACGACCTTCCGATAGGCCTCGGCGATGCCCAGGGTAACGGGACCGGGCTTGCCGTCGCCTACGGGCAGCCTGTCCACGGAGGCCACGGGCATGATCTCCCAGCCGGTGCCGACGAAGAAGACCTCCTCGGCCACGTACAGCTCCGTCCGATCCACCTCCCGCTGCTCAAAGGGAATCTCGAGGGTCTCTTCCAGCAGGGTGAGGATCGTGTCCCGGGTCACGCTCTCCAGGATGGCGCTGGTCACCGGCGGCGCGATGACGGTGCCTCCCCGAACCAGCAGCAGGCAGGCACCCGGACCTTCCGTGACCTTCCCCCGGTCGTCTAGCATAATCGGCCAGTCGTATCCGGCCACCACCGCATCCATGGCGGCCAGCCGTCCGTTGTGGTAGTTGGAAAAGCACTTCAGCCGCGGGGGCATCACGTTGTCGGAGATCCGGGTCCAGGAGCTTACGCAAACATGGAGGGCCTGACTCATGTCGCGGTAGGAGGCGAACGGCCAGGAGTCGATGATCAGCTCGGTCGCTTTGCCCGGTTCAGCCTGGAGCAGCTCCCGCACCAGCCCCTTCTGGAAGATGTAAGGCCGGATGTAAACCCCCCTGCGGTAGCGATTCGCCTTGAGCAGCTCCACCACGGCCCGGTGCAGCTCCTCCGGGCTGTAGGCGCATCCGTAGCGAACCATGCGGATGGAGTTGAGGAAACGCTCCAGATGCTCCTCCAGGCGGAATACGTACAGCTCCTCCTGTTCCTCGTTCCAGTAGGCTTTGATGCCTTCGAAGATGCCCGCCACGGAGGCATGGCCGACGGCATTGACATGGATGGTAGCTTCGGCCCAGGGAATGATCTGGCCGTTTCGCCAGATGAAATCCGCTAATTCTTCCGTGTAGATCGCCATAGTGCTTTCCTCACCCTCGATATGCTTACCCGCCCCAGAGTCGCTCGAGGAACCCTGAAGACCGGATCGTGGAATGTTATTTCATTTTTTATAACACGACCCTTTGCCCGCGTCAACCCGCGGCTTGACCCTGGTTGACTCTTTGACACAATAGTGACTTCAATGGTATGGACTAGGTCCCGATAGCCCATGTCATGGACCTTCGATCCATTCAGGCGATTCGCCGCTGCAGGAGGTGCCGGCAGGGCGTTTTCTGTGGAAAACCGGAGAAAAGTAAAACGAGAAAGGACTGGATGCGGATGGAACGGCCG
>JAFGQJ010000376.1 GCA_016935715.1 Spirochaetales bacterium | reverse complement strand
CAGCGCCGAACTTCCGGAACGATGAACCGCCTGTACGATTCGGGGGAGATCAGCAGGCGCCTGCCCGCGAAATCTCCGCCGATCCCCACCATCTCGATCCCGATTTCGGCATAGTCGTCGATCACCTTGCCCGCCCTCTCCGTGGCCATGGAAAAATGCTCCGCCGCCACCTCGGGGTCCAGCACCATCACCTGCATCAGGTCCGCGTCGGTCCAGATCCCGTGGAAGTAGGCCGGGGCCAGGATCGGCAGATCCAGGTCCCTCTGCTCCATCTCCTCCCGGACGAGCTCGTAGACCAGGTAGCAGTCGCGGGGCAGGTCTCCCATCAGCTGCTCCGACACCCTGCGGTTGCGCTCGCGAACCCTCTCCACCGGGTCCCCCGACTCTTTCAACTCGAAGTGCAGCCCCAAGGCATCCAGCGGGTCGTAGAAATACGCCTGCCCCGGCACCGGGTTCGGGCTCAGACACATCAGGTCGTGCCCCAGTCTCCAGGCGAGCTCCACCCGGTCGCGGGCATAGCGGCGCAGCGTCCGTTCGAACCCTTCGGAGTCCGCCTCATCCAGCCAGGTCTGCATCCCCCCCAGGTACTCCACCAAGGGCCTGCCCAGAATCTGCTCGGACACCGGCGGCAGCAGAACGTACTCGAACACCGGGGTCCGGTCCGGCCGGCGGTGTCGAAAGGATGCCTCTACGCGGTCCCGGGATGTCATGTCGCTGCCTCCCCGTCCTCAATGGGTAAAGTAGTCGTGCAGGACCACGCTGCTGATGCCCTGTACGCGGATGTCGGACTGCTGTTCGGAAAAAACCATCTTCAGCGGCTTCGCTATCTGGCGGAGCGTCAGGTTCATTACAACCCTTTCGATTGTCTCGAAGAGAAAGCGGTTTGCATCGATTATGGGACCGCGGAGAACGATCATCTGCGGATTGAAGACATTGGCGATATCCGCCAGCTTCTCCCCCAGGTGACCCCCGGCCTGCTGAAAGACGTTGCGGGCCAGCCTGTCGCCGTTGTTGGAGGCGGTGATCAGGTGCTCGATCCGCAGTCTGGAAAAATCACTGTCGCAGTATTTGAGCACCTCGCTGTTCACGCCCTGGCCGAGGCCGTCCCGGACCGTGGAAAGGATGTACTGCATGGAGCTGACCGTTTCCAGGCATCCTGTGTGGCCGCAAAAACACAGCTGTCCGCTGTCCACCGCGTGCGTGTGTCCGAACTCGCCGGCGTAGTGGCTGCCGCCCGTGTAGATCTCGCCGTTCACGACGATCCCCATCCCTATTCCCTCGCCCAGCCAGACGCAGAGAAAATGCTCGATGCCCAGGCCGCAGCCGTAGTACTTCTCGCCGAGGGCGCAGGCATTGGCGTCATTCACCAGGAAGCAGGGCAGGTCGAAGCTCCGCTCGATCAATTCTTTCAGAGGAACGTCGTACCAGTTCCTGGCGAAAAGATACTCGTGGGAAACGCCGCGCTCCGGATCGATATACCCGCCCATCCCCACGCCGATCCCGAACACCTTCCTGTCAAAACCAGAGGCCTCGGCCACCAAACCGTCGAGCAGCTGCAGCAGGGCGCCGATCAGGGCGTCCTTCTCGATCCCGAAGGAAACCGGAAGCGAGCGCTCGGATAGAACCTCCCCGGTGGTATTGATCAGCACGCCCTTGATCCGCGACACATCGAGAATCACCGCTATGTTGATGCCCACGGCGGGATTGAGCTCGATGAAGGTCGACCTTCTTCCTCCGGTCGACATCTCCCGGTCCGTCTCCTGAATCAAGCCGAGATCCATCAGGATCTTCGTGTACTTGACGATGGAGGAGGGACTCAATCTCAAAATTTCGGCCAGCCGCGTCCGGGTGATGCGCTTGTTGTTCAGGATGCATTTCAGGATGGTGCTCATCCTGCTTTTTTGTATCGGGGAATATTCGGACAACATGTTCGCGCAGCTCATCCTTTCAATGCACCCGCGGATATGCCGCTGATGAAATCCCTCTGCATCAGCCACATGATGAGCAGAACCGGGAAAACGACCACGCAGCCCATTGCGGCCATGGGTCCCCAGATCAGGGCCTTGTCCGTTATGAAACCCGCGATGAGAACGGTCAGAGGCTTCGACCTGTTCACCGTGAGGATGACGGCGTAGAGGAACTCGTTCCAGCTGTACACGAAGGTGAGCATGCCCGTAGCGATCAAGCCGGACTTCACCATCGGCGTGGTCACGTACAGGTACCTCTGCGGCAGGGTGCAGCCGTCCAGCATGCTCTGCTCCTCCACCTCGAAGGGGGCCTCCTGGTAGAAACCGATCATCAGCAGAATCACGAGGGGCAGATTGAAGCTGGTGTTCATGAGCACCAGGGAGAGGACATTGTCCATCAGCCGGAGGGAGCGGATGATGTAGAAAACGGGAACCGCCACCACGATGGCCGGGTACATCTTCTGCACGAGAAACCAGCTGCCGAACACGGCTTTCAGCCTGCGGGGCAGTGCGCCGTTGATCAGAGAGTAGGAGGCCATGCTTCCGAACAGCACGGTGAAGATCGTGGCCCCGGAGGCGATCATGATGGAGTTGGCGAGCCCCTTGAACACCTCGTATTTGGTCACGATATCGACGAAGTTCTGTCCCGTGATGCGGGAGGGAAACATCACCGGGGGGCTGGAGAAATAGTCCTGCTCCAGCTTGAAGGCGTTGGTGATCATCCAGTAGAAGGGGAACAGGATGACGATGAACAGAACGAGCAGGATGATGATCCGCGTGGGAAACCCGATGAAATTGCTCAGATAACTCTGCTTGTCGCTCTTTGAACCGGATGCCATAACTACCCCAGCCTCCTCAACTGCAGTCTCTGCAGGCGGATGAACACCGCGGCGACCAGCGACATGGCCAGGATGAACAGGATCGCCGTGGCGGAGGAGTAACCGACGTCCAGGAATTTGATGCCCTGCCTGTAGATGTAGGTGGGCAGCATCTCGGTTGCATTGCCCGGCCCTCCCTGGGTCATGACGAAAACCACGTCGAAGATCTTGAAAGCATCGATGAAGCGGATCATGGCCACGATGATGATCACGGGAGAGGTGATCGGCAGCACCACCTTCGTGAAAACCTTCCATGGCGAGGCGCCGTCCACCCGCGCCGCGTCCAGGAAACTGTTGGGGATCGACTTTATGGAGGAAAGCACCAGCAGGGCAACGAAGGGAATGAACTGCCAGCAGTCCACGAATACGATCGTGTACAGGGCGATCCGGTAGTCCCCTATCCAGGACACAGGCGGTATCCCTACGAAACCGAGCAGGTAGTTTACCACCCCGTAGGTCCTGTCCATCATCATGCGCCACAGCGTTCCGGAGGCCACGGGAGCGATGATCATGGGGACCATCAGGAAGGTGGTCAGCAACCGGCTCAAGCGATTGTCGTCGGAAAGCATCATGGCTACCATGACCCCGACGACCAGCTCGACGGACACCGACATGAGCGCGAACAGGATGTTGTTCGACAGGGACTTGATGAAGATCTCATCCTTGAACATGTTGATGTAGTTCTGCAGCCCGATGAATGCCGGCCTGGAGGAGGCGATGGTCAGCTTGTATCTGTGAAAGCTCAATACCAGTCCGTAGCCCAGAGGAATGAAGGCGGCGATCATCAGCACGACGACCACGGGCAGGAGAAACGCCCACGACCATAGTCTGTCGGATCTGGTTTGATGAATGTGTCTGGAAATCAGCATCTATTTCTCATCCTCCTGAAACGGTTAGACCTCTCGTGGAGAGAGGTCTAACCTTGATAATCTGCCTCAGAAGAGGATCCAAGAGAGGGCCCTACCGTCCGGTGTTCTTGACGCCCGGTGCAGGGGGGTACTCCTCCAGGACCTTGGCCAGTCCGGCCTCCATGAACTGAACCGCTCTCTCCAGGTTCCACTGACCGGTGACGTAGTTGGCCACCGCGTCCCTGATGGTGGTTTCCGCCATGGTCCCTGCGGGAATGCGCCACCAGATGATCGCTCCCTGTTCCGAGGCTTTCTTGTGGGGATAGAGCTTGGAGTTCTTCACCTCCGGCATCTCCCACACCGACTCCCGGGAAGGGAGGATCGAGTAGTCGACGTAGTTCTTGAGCTGCTTCTCCGCGCTGGTGTAGAACTTGATCCACTCCCAGGCCGCGTCCTTGTTCTTAGCGGCTTTGGGAATGCCGATGTCCCAGGAAGAGAGCACGGTCACGCCGTTTTTCGCATACGGTATGGGAGCAATGGCCCACTTGTCGACGACCTTCGATTTCTCGGGATTGTCCCCGTTCGGAGCGATGGTCAGGGTCGGCCAGGAGAAGGCAATGCCGGCATTCCCGTTGAGGAAGGCGGCATCCGATTCGGGCAGACCCCAGGCCGGAGCGGCGGGATCGGCGTATTCGAACCAACGCTTCGTGATCTCCAGGGCCTCCCTGGTTTCCGGCGAATCGATCTTGAGATTCCAATCCTCATCCGCCCAGGCGCCTCCCAGGGACCACTGCACCATCATCCACAGACCGCTCAGCTGTTCCTTGACTCCCGGAATGGCGATGGCATAGAGGCTGGGAGGATCGTGAATTTCCTCGCAGACTCCGAAAAACTCGTCCCAATCTTCGGGAAACTCGTCGATCAGATCCGTTCGGTAGGCGAGGGTCTGGGGCGTGTTGGAAAAGGGGAAGCCCATGATCTTTCCGGCCCACTTGCCGGATTGTTGCCACAGGCCTTCCATGAAGTCGGAGGTGTCGAAATTGTCCCGCTCGATGTAGGGTCCGAGGTCTTCCATGAAGGGCTCGAACTCGCCGTCCCACTGGCAGGCGGGGGTGACCACGTCGTAGGTGCTGTCCCCCGTGGACAGGGCCAAGCCCATCTTTTCGTACAGCGTGATGTAGGGGAAATCCACGATTTCCACCTCGCAGCCCGTTTTCTCGGTGAACTCCGCCGCATACTCCTTGGCAGCCTCGGCGTAAGTGGCGGAAAAATACAGACAGGTGATCTTCTGGCCGGCAAAGGGCTTGCCGGCAGCCTCCGGCGAGGGCTCCTTCCCGCCCCCGGCGAAGGCGGCGGTTGCCAGGCCGATCACCAGAACGAAGATTATCAATATCCGGCTTTTCTTCATTACAAATCTCCTCTTTTCTCTAATAGTTTTTTTGGATCGCAAAATTTGGGAGAATTCCCCCCCCGGGACTCGCCCGAATCGAATTTTCCACGGTTTCCTCCTTGTCGCTGTAATCCTCTGTTTGGACACCACCGATTGTAGAGTCTCACCGGTGAGTTGTCAATACTTCTTTCATTTATTCAATTATATAGCGTAATTTTTGTTTCTCTTATTGACATAATGAAGATAGCCGCCTATTATT
>JAFGQJ010000375.1 GCA_016935715.1 Spirochaetales bacterium | reverse complement strand
GCCCCCCACTTGACCGACCCCGCTTAATTGTGTACTTTCATGGGCGAATCTAGCTAGTACAGTGAGGACAATGGCATGTACGCCCTGGTGGAGATAAAAGGAAAGCAGTACAAGGCTGCCGAAGGGTCGCTGCTCAAGGTCGACCGCTTCGACACGCAGCCCGGTGATCAGGTGGAGTTCGATTCGGTGCTCCTCGTATCGGACGAGCAGAAGGTTCAGGTGGGACAGCCCTACGTCAAAGGGGTGAAGGTCAAGGCCGTGGTCGAGGAGCACGGGAGGGACAAGAAGATCCTGGTATTCAAATACAAGAAAAGAAAGAATTACCGGCGTACCCGGGGGCACAGGCAGCAGTTTTCCCTGCTCCGTGTCCAGGAAATTTCGGGTATTTGACCCGGCAATGCGGTGATCCGGGTCGAGATACGTTTGGATCATCGGGGAAGCCTGCGGGGTTTTTCGGTTTCCGGACACGCGGAAAGCGGACAGAGGGGGCAGGACCTGGTTTGTGCGGCCGTGAGCGCTCTGTTGCGGACCGCTGCGAGGATCCTGGAGCTGCAGCCGGACATCGGCGTCAGGGGCGGCGCATCGGAGGATGGAAGGATGGAGCTGCTGCTGGATCGCCTGCCCCCCGCCCGCCGGCAGTGGCTGGCGGGTGTAACCGATTTTCTGGTGCGGGGCGTCCGGGATCTCCAGGAGGAAAACCCTGAGGCGATTTCGGTTCGAGTGACTGAAAGGTAGGTTGGATAATGGCACATAAAAAAGGACAGGGCAGTTCGCGCAACGGCAGAGATTCGGCTGCCCAGAGACTCGGAGTAAAGAGATTCGGCGGCCAGCTGGTGAAGGCCGGGGAGATCCTGGTCCGGCAGCGGGGTACGAAATTTCACCCGGGGAGCAACGTGGGACGGGGAAGGGATGATACCCTCTTTGCCCTCTCCGAGGGTAAGGTGCTGTTTCACAAGAAGCAGGGGAGAAAGCTCGTCAGCATCGAATCCTGATGTGCCGGCCACCCTCCCATGGAGAGCAGATTCGTAGACGAAACGGTCATCGAGGTGTGCTCCGGCAACGGGGGCAGCGGTGCGGTCCACTTCCGGCGGGAGAGGTACATACCCCGGGGCGGGCCCGACGGGGGTGACGGCGGCGACGGCGGAGACGCCCTCTTCATTGTCCGCAATAATTTGAAAACCCTATCCCATCTCAAGATGAAGCACAGCTTCCGCGGAGAAAACGGCTCGCCCGGAGCCGGGCAGAGGAAGAGCGGCCGGCGCGGCCGGGATGTGCTGATTCCCGTGCCTCCCGGTACCCTGATCAGGGACGCGGACAGCGGACAGCTGCTGCAGGATATGGCCTGCCGTCAAGAGCCCTGGATGTTCGCCAGAGGCGGTCGAGGCGGGCGGGGCAACTGGCACTTCCGCTCCTCCACGCGCCAGGCACCCCGATATGCCGAAAGCGGCGGCAGGGGCATCTGCCGCCGGCTCATCGTGGAGCTGGCCCTGATCGCCGACGTGGGCCTGGTCGGAAAACCCAACGCGGGCAAGTCGACACTGCTGTCGGTGTTGACCAACTCCCGACCGCGGATCGGCGCCTATCCCTTCACCACCAAGATCCCCAACATCGGCGTATGCTCGCTGTACGACAGGGAGCTGGTGCTGGCCGACATCCCCGGAATCATCGAGGGGGCATCCAGGGGAGCCGGACTGGGCCTTCAGTTCCTGAAGCACGTCAGCAGAACGAACCTCATTCTTTTCCTCGTCGATCTGCAGGATGAAGATCCCGGGAACACCTATACCATGCTGGAGCAGGAGCTGCGCGCCTTCAGTCCGGAACTGACCGCGAAAACCAGATTGGTGGTGGGCACGAAGATGGATCTGGAGGGCAGCGGGGAGAGACTGGGGAGGCTGAGGGCTGCGCTCGGAGATCGGCCGTGCGTCGGGATCTCCGCCGTGAGCGGGTACGGGATGCGGGATCTGAGGGCGGCTCTGGCGGATCTGGCCGTTACGGCGGGAAAACCATCGTGAGGATCGCCATCCTGGGGGGGACATTCAATCCAGTGCACAACGGGCACCTCAACATCGCCCTGGAGGTGGACTCCCGCTTCGATTATCAGCGCATCCTCTTCGTCCCCGCCAACATCCCGGCTCACAAGGAGATGGACTCGGATGTGGGTGCCGGGCACCGGCTTGCGATGCTCCATTTGGCCGTGGATCGCTATCCTTCGTTTGTCGTGGAGGACTGCGAGCTGCGCCGCGGAGGAACCTCCTACACGATCGATACGGTTGCCGAATTGTCCCGCTCCTATCCCGTCACCGGGAAACCGGGATTGATCGTGGGAGACGATCTGGCTGTGGATCTGCAGAGCTGGCGGGAGGTGGATCGCCTGGTGGAGATGGTGGATCTGATCGTCGCCCGCCGGCAATACGGGGTAAAAGTGGAAATACGGTACCCCTGCCGCTACCTCGACAATTCACTGTATCCGATCTCCTCCTCGCGGATCCGTGAGATCCTGCGTGCCGGCGGGAGTTCGGCCGGTGCACGGATGCTCGTCGAGTGGCTGCCTCCTGAAGT
>JAFGQJ010000374.1 GCA_016935715.1 Spirochaetales bacterium | reverse complement strand
GGCCCCGAAGGCGGACTGCCGGTTCAGCATGGTCTTGCGCCCGATGCGGCGCCCGGTCTCCAGATTGTGGAGAGACACGTCGACGGTTGTGGTGCCCAGATCGATGGCAAACCCATACACCGGTTCGTCCGAGGGAGCCTTGATGCAGATCAGATGGGAATCTTCGATGAAGGCTTCAACCTCCCAGCTGCTCTCTCGCAGTATCCGGGAAAAACCCTCCGCCGCCTCCGGGGTCACCTCGGGCATCGAAACCTGCTCCCGGCCCAGGGTCTCATGAAGGCGGTCCCAGTCGGCGCGCTGGTCTTCGAGCTTCGGCTCATCCAGGCGCAGACGCCTGCGCACGACGATCGGGTCTCCGTACAGCAGCTGCGTGCCTTCGGCCCTGGCCGGGTCCCGCCACACGACCTCGATCTCCTTCTCCTCGGGGATGTAGATACTGCAGTCCCCTTCCACCACCGCCTGGCAGGCCAGGCGCACCCCCGAGGCGATCTCCTCTCTGGACAGCGGCTTCTTGCCGGCCTTGCCGCTCTCGGTGGGCGGGTCGATGGTAACCTTGCACTGGTTGCACAGCCCCCGCCCGCCGCAGGGAAAATCGACCAGCAGCCCCTCGCGCATCAGGAGATCGCGGAGCTTCGTGCCCTTCTCCACATGGATGATCATCCCGCCGGGAAATACCGTTACCTGCTGCATGGCTGTGGATTATAGGGGAAAAGCAACGGGCCGGCAAGACGACTAATCCCGGCGCTTTCATTGACTTCCCCCAGGGAAGGGTCTATCTTTCAGTGCATGAAACGACGAAACGCCGTGTCCGGGACAGCCGGGGCGGCAGCGGCGGCGCTGCTGATCCTTGCCGTGTTTCTGGGCTGTTCGATCAAACAGAACGTAGAACTGGAAGCCGACGCCTCCGGAAATCTGGACATGCAGATCCGCCTGGAGCCGCTGTTCGTGCAGTACATCGAAGACCTCTCCGCCCTCACCGGCGATCCCGTGGAGGGCCCGGTCTTCAATGTCGAGGAGATACGGGAGGAGTTCGCCGAACGGGAGGAGGTGACCCTGCTGGCCATCGACACCCCGACACGGGAAAGTCTCGAGATGAAGCTGAGGTTCACGAGCATCGAGAAGGTCTTCTCCAGCGAGGAGGAGCTGCAGCAGTCCGGGATCATCCGCTTCGAGAAGGTGAGCCAGGGCTATTCGGTGCGCTTCCACCTGGATCGCAGGAACTTCCCCGCGGTGATGAGCTTCCTTCCGGCGCTCCAGAATCCCATGTTCGAAGGTCTGGGACCGCAGGAGAACGACGACACCACCGAAGAGGAATACTACGAGCTCATGGATCTGGTCCTGGGGGAGGGAGGCGCCGACAGTGTTCGCAACTCCTCGATCGAGACGAAAGTAACCGTCAAGGGGACGCTGGTCTCCCAGTCCGGCGGCACGATCAGCCCCGGCGGCGTGACCTTCACCGTCCCGCTGATCCGGGTCCTGCTGCTCGACGAGCCGCTGGACTACTCGCTGGTGTTCAAGTAGGGAAGGCTGCAGCCGTAGATCCGGCAGAACTCCGCCGCAATCTTCCAGAGAGGCGGAGGCAGGATCTCCCTCACCTTTCCTTGGACAGGCTCGGGAACTCCTCCGTAGAAGGCCTCGGCGATGCCGCCGGTGATGCAGGCCAGGGTGTCGCTGTCCCCGCCCAGGGAGATCGCGTTGCGCACGGCGTCTTCATAGGATTCGGAGTCGAGAAACGCCACGATCGCTTCGGGCACCGTCTCCTGGCAGGAGATCCTGAAGCCGTAGGACGGACGGATCTCATCGACGCTTCTCTGCAGATCATAGCCGAAGCGCCGGCTGATCTGCTGGCGAAGCTCCTCCCTGCTGCGACCCGTTCTGGCCAGAAACACGGCCAGCGCCGTGGCCTGGGCGCCATTGATTCCTTCGGGATGGTTATGGGAGATCTCCGCGGTAAGCCGTGCCTGCTCCAGGACCTCTTCGGCCGTGTCGAAGGCGAAGCCCACCGGACTGACACGCATGGCCGCACCGTTTCCCCAGCTGTTGTACGGCTTCGGATCAGCGGACAACAGCCAGCGCCGGAACGACCCGCCGTAGCCCGCGTGGGGATAGCGCCTGCCGACCTCCAGGACCGTTTCCCGGTAGGGCTTTCCCGAGAGGATGGAGAGGGCGACGGCGATCGTGAGAACCGAATCATCGGTGAAAGTGCAGCGGGAATCGAAGAGCGGAAAGCTCTTGGTCTTGATCGGCCACCCTTCGTATATCGAGCCGATGATGTCTCCGGCGATCGCTCCGATCACGGAAAGCTCCCTACCATCTCCAATAACCTCCAGCGATAATCCGGGCTGGAAGAGGGGGACCCGTAAACACCGATAGAACGAGCAGAACAATCACGGCATAACTTCTTAAGTTTGACTGTGCCTCATAGTATCACACCTTCCCTTACGGCACAGCCATCAGGACAGTATCACCTGTGAAGCAGGTGGGTTCCCATCTCGTACTAAAAACCGACTTGACGGCGTGTATATCAGCCTCTATTATACTAAAATCACTATACCTTGGGAGGCTATGTATGAAAAAATTCGCTTGTATCCTGCTGCCCCTGCTCCTCATCGGCGCCTTGGCGTTTGCCGATGACAACCAAAGCGCAGCCTGGGTCAGGACCCTGTGCCGGGAAGCGGTAACCGATTCGATCGACGCCGCGTATTTCAACCCCGCCGGCACCGCCTTTCTCGATAAAGGTGTGCATATTCAGGCGGGGAACCTGTCGGTGCTTCAGACTTACTCTCATACGTCAGTAGCCCTCTTTCCAACGGTTACTGATTATGAAGCCGATAACCCGATCTGGCTTTTCCCCACCGCCCGTGTGGGCTACAACGGCGGATCCTGGGCCGCGTTCCTCGATTTTTCCATTCCTGCTGGCGGCGGGTCTCTAGAGTACGAGGAAGGTGCCGTATTACTCGATCCTGGTGGGGGTGGATCAATTTTAGGAAAATCCGCCGTTTTTGCGTTTAGCCTTGGAGGATCGTACAGTTTCGGAGACAGGATCAGCATCGGGGCTTCCGGTCGGGTTCTTTATGGGAATGACGGATATGAAATATCCCTGAATGCCACCGGAGGATCGGCCGAAGCCAAGGCGACCGGTATCGGATTCGGAGGCATGTTCGGAGTAGACTACATTCCTTTTTCCGGCTTCACTCTCGGGGTGACAGTGGAAACGGAAGCCAAGCTGGAGATGGAATACACCGAAGTGACCGGAGATGGCCTAACAGTGGGTGCCATTGCCGGTTTTGGCATAGCTGAAGGCAATAAATATGATGCCGATCTTCCCTGGCGCATCAGAACCGGTATCGCATATGAACTGCCCTTCGGTCTGACAGTCTCATCGACCTTCAAATACGAATTCTACAAAGCTCTGGAAGATACTCTCCGGGATGCCTGGACTGTGGCCGGATCTCTCGCCTATGATGTCAACGACAGATTGGAGATCAGCGTCGGGGGGAGCTACGACATCGATCAGGTTGCCGATGTTGATAACTACAATCCCCTGAACCCGGATCTTAGCAGCTTCACCGTGGCCGGTGGACTCGGAAT
>JAFGQJ010000373.1 GCA_016935715.1 Spirochaetales bacterium | reverse complement strand
GACAGGGTCTGCATCGAAATCGACGAAAGCCGCTACAACTCCCTGGTGAAAAAACAGCACTGGCAGAATCTGAACATAAGCCAGGTGCTGCGGGAAAGAAAGGGGTTCCTCCTGCTCGCCAATCTGGTCCTCTCGTCGTTCCAGCGCCGGCTGGGACTGGAGATCGGGGTGTCCCCCGGCCAGGAGATGCTCACGGCCGTTCAGGTGTGCCAGGATCAGGGCATTGCCTTCGGCTTCTGCGACCGGGACATCCAGGTCACCCTTCGCCGGGCATGGTCCCGGTCGAGCTTCTGGGGAAAGAACAAGATGCTCGCCGCCATGCTCAGCTCCATCTTCACGCGGGAGAAGCTCGACGCCGAGGAGATCGAGAGGCTGAAAAGCAGAAGCACCTTTCAGAACATGATGGAGGAGCTCGCCTCTTTTCTACCCTCGGTCAAGGAGGTGCTGATCGACGAGAGGGACCGGTATCTGGCCACTCGTCTGTACAACGCGGAGGGCGGGAAAATCGTGGCCGTGATCGGAGCAGGCCACGTGGGGGGAATCGTCAGGGATCTGAAAGCCCTGGAGGAAGGCACTCTGGAAAACGACGTTTCCTCCCTGGAGGCGATCTCCCCCCGCAAAAAAATCTCCCGGATCCTTCCCTACATCGTACCGGCGATCATCGTCGCCCTGATCGTGGCCGGCTTCTTCCGCTCCGGCTGGAGCCTGAGCCTGTCCATGATGTGGAAGTGGGTGCTGGTCAACGGCACGCTTTCGGCGATCGGCTCGCTGCTGGCTCTGGCCCATCCGGTAACGATCGCCGCGGCCTTCCTGGGTGCACCGATCACCTCGCTGAACCCCACCATCGGCGTCGGCCTGGTAACGGGAATCGTCGAAGCCGCCCTGCGCAAACCGCGGGTCACGGATTTCGAAAACCTTCCCGAGGATCTTCTCAGTTTCCGGGGGTTTTTCCGCAACCGGATCACCCATATTCTGCTGGTCTTTCTGTTCTCCAGCATCGGCAGCTCTCTGGGTACGTTCATCGGCATCCCCTATCTTACCTCGCTGCTGCGCTGACGCCGCTCGCAGCCTTGTGCTTCTCCGTAGCTGCCTGTAGAATAGGCTCATGGTTACGGAGGAAATGATCAAGCGGCTGCCCAAGATCGAGCTGCACGATCATCTGGACGGGAGCGTGAGGCCGCAGACCATTATCGAGCTCGCCGACAAGTACGGTGTCGAGCTTCCCGAGAAAACTGCAGACAAGCTGGCCGATTGGTTTCACCGCGGTGCGGACCGCAAGAACCTGGGATTGTACCTGCAGGGATTCGCCACGGTTCTCTCGGTCATGCAGACCGAGGAAGCCCTGGAAAGGGCCGCCCGGGAAACCATGGAAGACCTTGCCGCGGACAACGTGGCCTACGTGGAGGTTCGATTCGCTCCGGTTCTTCACCTCCAGGGCGGCCTCAACCTGGAGAAGGTGGTCCAGTCGGTGCTGCGGGGACTGGAAGCGGGAAAGGAGCAGACCGGCGTGCAGTACGGTCTGATCCTCTGCGCCATGAGGGACCAGACGGTGAGTCTGGAGACGGCGGAGCTGGCCGTGGCCTTCCGGGAGAAAGGCGTTGTGGGATTCGATCTGGCGGGGGACGAATACGGCCATCCGCCGAAGAAGCACCTGGACGCCTTCGAGTTCATCCGCCGCATGAACTTCAACATCACCATCCACGCCGGGGAGGCCTTCGGAATGGAATCGATCTGGCAGGCCATCCAGTACTGCGGAGCCCACCGCATCGGGCACGCCACCCGCCTGCTGGAGGATATGTCGATCCAGGGCACCCGCATCGAGAAGATGGGCTCTCTGGCTCACTTCATCCGGGACAAGCGCATTCCCATGGAGATGTGCCTGTCCTCCAACATCCACACCGGAGCGGCGGCAACCCTGGATGAGCATCCCTTTCCCATCTACTATCGCAATGATTTCCGCGTGGTTCTCTGTACCGACAATCGCCTGATGAGCAATACGACCCTGGGCAAAGAGCTTCTGCTGGCGGTCAATCACTACAACCTGAATCTCCGGGATCTGGAAAAGATCACGATCAACGCCATGAAATCCGCCTTCGTCCATTATGACGAGCGTATCCGCATCATCTACGACATCCTCAAACCGGGCTTCACACGCATCCGGGAAGAGATCACCTCCCTTTCATAGAACAATCGAGGGTCATGATACCGAAAAAGGTTCAGGAAATACTGGAACACCACGGCCTGCGGGCCATCGAGTTCGAGCCGGGCAGCACCCCCACTGCGGTTCTGGCGGCCCGGCAGCTGAATGTGGAGGTCGGAAACATCGCCAAGAGCCTGCTGTTCGTTGCCAAAGACGGCCGCTATTTCATGGTCGTCTGCCCGGGGGACCGAAAGGTCGCCAATTCCAAGCTCAAGGCGGCGATCGGGGCAAAGACGCGGATGGCAAATGCCGAGGAAACCCTGGCCGCCACCGGCTTTCAACCCGGAGGGGTGTGTCCCTTCGGTGTCGAGGGGATCGAAATCATCCTCGATGCGGCTCTGCGAGACTACCACACCATCTACCCGGCGGCGGGCACCGACAGCTCCGGCGTGCCGATGAGCTTCGAAGATCTGCGGAGCATTACCGGGGGACGGGTCTGCGACTGCACCACCGAGTAGAGCCGGTCACGGTAACACCCCGCCAACGCTTTGACAATTCGCCGCAAAAGGAGCAAGATTTGGCTCGTCCCGCGGAACCGCGCGCCTGTTCGCGGTTTGCGCAAAACTCGCCTCAAGGAGGAGGTTCCATGGCCGATTTATCCGTCACCTATATGGGCATGAAGCTGACCAATCCGATCATCGTATCCAGCTCCAGCCTGACCAACACTGTAGAGAAGATCAAGCGCTGCGAGGATTCGGGAGCCGGAGCGGTCGTCCTGAAATCCCTGTTCGAGGAGCAGATCGAAGCCCAGACCGAGGAGATCGAGCAAGACTCCTGGCCCTATCCTCATCCAGAGTCTTTCGACTACGTACGGCAGATGGGCATGCGGATGGGACAGGACGAGTATCTCAAGCTGATCCGGGACGCGAAGAAGGCCGTCAAGATCCCGGTGATCGCCAGCCTGAACTGCATCACCCCGAAGTGGTGGAACAGCTATGCTACCGAGATCGCCGCGGCCGGCGCCGACGCGATCGAGCTGAACATCGCCATTCTTCCGACGGATCCCGAGCACGGTGCGGAGGAGATCGAGAGAACCTACGTGCGCATCGTCGAGGGCATCCACCGCAAGGTCGACCTGCCGATCGCAGCCAAGATCGGCCCCTACTTCACCTCCCTCCCCCAGGTCACCCGGGAACTGCGCCACGCCGG